>JAAYXX010000503.1 GCA_012515695.1 Chloroflexota bacterium | reverse complement strand
TCTGCCCAAAATGGCCACCCCGCCATCCTCATAGCCGGTGAGCAGCGCCATCTCGACGACGGGCGCGCCGGGTAGATGCAGCAGGGCAATCACCGGGCGCTGGCGGGCGGCGAGATACTCGGTGACGTATCGCCGAATGGCCGCACCGTCCATCGGCTCTGTCCTGGCGATAAACCCGGCGGCCTGCTGTGGGTCCACGGGATAGGCGCAGTCCTGGTTCCAAAAGAACTCGGGCACGTGGTCCATGGCCCGGACCGCCTCGGATAGCGTTTCGTGATGCTCCCAAGTCGCCTCCAGGCCAGCGACGGCCAAGCTCACGTGCGGGTCTTTTGTGTCATACTGTTCGGGGTAGTAATGCGCCTCGTCGAACCCGATCAGCCACCCCCGCCCGGTGATGGTGGAAATGGCGCCATAGACGCCGTCGCGGTGGCCCGGCGTTAGCCGATACGCGTCTCGCAACAGGCCACAACGCGTATACACGCCCTCGTCGTGATAGCAGAGCGCCACGCCGAGCGCATCGGCGAAAATGTCGGGGTATTCGAGATTTTCGATCTTGGGCACATCAGGGAGGATCAGGCTGCCCGGTTGATTTGTCATGGCGTGTCCTTGTCTGTTGAATCATGCAACTACAAGCTTTACCACTCTCCCGCGTATCGTAGCGAGTGGGGAGACGCCTGCCGTGCGTTCCAGCCATGCCTCAACTCGACCAGTTGGCGCATGTGCAGGATGTCGTGTTCTACCCACGACAGGAGCATATCTCCCGCGCTCATCGTGATAGCCTCGTCGGGGCCAAAGCGCAGCAGCGTCGTCACGTTCCAATCGGGCGCGTCCAGCGCAGACAGCCACGCGATGGAGGCTTGCCGCTCGGCGAGAAAACCGTCCAACGCCTGGCGGATGCTCTCCACCGAGAGATACTCCGGTCGCTGTGACGGTTCGCCGAAGAACCACTTCAGGCGCAGCTTGAAATCCGTCCGCTCTTCATTGTACAGGTGCTCCATGACCTCTTGCATAGACCAGGATTCTGGATCAGGCTTCCAGGTCGCCTGCTCGTCGGAAATCGTCTGCGCCAGAGCGCGGATAGCCTCGGCGTTGTTGGTCAACTGGCGAATCACCTCATCAAGGTTGATCATGGTTTAGCCTCCTTGCCTTCAGCGTGATGTAATAACCGCACTATAGCACAAATACCTGTCAGAGCGTGGCATATTTCGAGAGGAAATTAGAAACTATGTTCTAATAGGAAAGGCCGCCCAACGACGGGCGCACATTCATCATACACGTCAAGATGGCCTCGCCTGTAAAAGATGCGTGTCCCACCGCGTAGCACATATTGCGGTCTCGCCCGACCCATGCTACACTGCCCGCGCCGGGCGAGTTTACATTCATCCATCCTTGTCAGGTCGCACGGCCAACCTGGCAGCACTATTCTCAGCAAAGGAGCAGCATGTCCGAAAGAGCAGAGATCTACCAGCGTTTGCGCGAGCGTATCGAGCAACTTCCGGTCATTGATTGCCACGAGCATACTGTGGGGCCGCAGGGCGCCCAGGAGAACCGCGAGCCGTTGGCCTGCCTGATGCCGGGCTATGTACAGAGCGATCTGGCCGCCGTCGTCTACCCCGGTTGGCCGGAGGGGAATTTCTGGAACATCCTGAACGACCAGGACGTGCCCACCGAGGAAAAGTGGCCCCTCTTTGAACCCATCTGGCGGCAGACGGAACACACGGCCTATGCCCGCGTCACCAAGCGCGTTCTCCGCGATGTGTATGGCGAGGAGGAGCTAACGCTGGCGGCCCTGCAACGCATCCGCGAGCGGCTGCTCAACCTGCGCGACCCCCAAGTCTATGGGCAGGTGTTGGACCAGGCCGGAGTGCGCTGCCGTCTGGTGAACATCTGGATTGACCTGAAAAAGTATGTGGCGGGCGAGTATCAAATCTATGAGCGGGATCGCTTTATGATCCCCTTGCCGGGCTTCCACGACCTGCGCAGTTGGCAGCAGGTGTGGGACCTCACCCAGATCATGGGCCAGACCGTGACCAACCTGGACGACTATGTGGAGTGTTGCCGGGAGATGTTTGGCCGAATGAAAGAGCGGGGCGCGGTGGGGTTCAAAGACCAGTCGGCCTACAACCGCACCCTGGCCTATGACAACGCCACCAGGAGCGAGGCCGAGGCGCTGTTCAACCGCTTTATGGCCGACCCACGGGCCGGGCTGGGCTGGCCGGAAGCCAAGCCGTTGAGCGATTACCTGTTCCACCACTTTATGGATATGGCCGCCGAGTTGGAACTGCCCGTGCAGATTCACACCGGCCACATGGCGGGCATCCGCAACGAGATCAGCAAGACGAACGCCGTCCACCTGATCCCGCTGCTGGAACTGCACCGGAATGTGCGCTTTGACCTGTTCCACGGCAACTGGCCGTATATGGGTGAGTACCTCTACCTGGGCAAGAATTATCCCAACGTGCATCTGGATTTGTGCTGGCTGCACATCATTGACCCGGTGTATGGCAAGAACCTGCTCAGTGAGGGGCTGGGGACGGTGCCGCATGGCAAGATTCACGCCTACGGCGGGGATTACGGCGATGCGATCCTGCACGCGGTGGCTCATCTGGGCATTGCGCGGGATGTGGTGGCGGCAGCCCTGGCCGAGCAGGTGGAATGGCGTTGGATTGACGAGGCCCAGGCGCTACAGATCGCGGCGGACTGGCTGTTCAACAACCCCAACGAGTTCTTTAATCTGGGCTTTGAGCGGGTAGCTGTCTGAGCGGCAGATAGGCAGTTTGGCATCTGCCCGGTGGGAGGGGATTGGATCGCCGCTATCCTTGGCGGCTTGCATTATGCCGGCTGGAAGCCGGCGGTCCAATTATGCGTCGTATCATCTCGTAGGCAGTTGAAACTGCACCAACCAATTGCATCGCCAACTTGTTGGCGCGCCGCCCTTCGGCGGCTGGGAAGCGAACCTGCGAAGGCAGGTGCGCCATGCATGGCGACGCAACGGTTGCTGCGGTTTCAACCGCCCATCCTAATGGCTGTTGCCGAGCTATTCTGCCAAAACTCATTAGCGGGTTTTCTTTTTCCGGGGCAGTTGCCGAACTTGTGAACCGGAATAGTTGATTGGCGTCCTCGCGCCATCAATTCCCCGCGATCACCCGCCCGTCGCGGAAATCTGCACGCGCTCGCCCCTTTGAGCGCGATACCGCTGATCTGCGCCCCCGGCTATCCTCGATGATGTCCGCCTTCCCATGTCTGGCAAAAATCACCATGACGTTCTCACAGCCGACCTGTCAGTCAGCGCGTCGGTGTAGGGCATGCCCTGCATCCGGCGGCGACAGGCCCCCGCGCGACGTGCTCAAGGGCGTGGGCGCGGTTTAATGTAGTTTTTATGGTGTTGTTCTATCGGCATACTTTTTACGAAACTTGAATGTGGGCGTAATGGCTGGCCGCTACAATGGAAGCAGCATATGTTAGCGACGCCCTGGTTTTCGTCGGGCGTATTGGGGTGAGGCCAGTCATGAAGAACTCTTGCCGGATATTGTTGTTGGCGCTGCTTGTCCTTGCGGGGTTGATCTGGCCG
Organism: Chloroflexota bacterium; assembly: GCA_012515695.1. Classification (GTDB taxonomy): domain Bacteria; phylum Chloroflexota; class Anaerolineae; order UBA1429; family UBA1429; genus JAAYXX01. The sequence continues at coordinate 7,282 of JAAYXX010000503.1, read as the reverse complement.
AGCGGGCAGAGTGTGGCGCAAGGGCCGAGGCTGCAATATGGGTTGGGGCTGCTGCCATCGCCTGCGGGCGACTATCCTTCTGCCAGGCTGGCAGCCGTTCCCACGGCGCTGCCGCGTGTGGTGGATCTGAGCGTGGATATGCCGCCGGTGGGGAACCAGGGCGCCCAGGCGAGTTGTGTGGGCTGGGCGATTGCCTACTACTATCGCTCGTTCCAGGAAGCGCGGGAGAGCCGTCTGGCGCCGACCACCGCCGACCGCATCTTTAGCCCGGCGTTCATCTATAACCAGCGGAGGACGGCCAAATGTGCGCGAGATGCGGGAATGAGCATGGTGGATGGCTTGCGCGTTGCGATAAACCTGGGCGTGGCTACCTATCGCACCATGCCCTATTACGTAGGGGATACCTGCACCCGGCCATCGCATGCGGCGCTGATAGAGGCGAGTTCGTACCGCTCGCAGACCTACGTGAATATGTTTCTGGGGCAGGGCACGGCCAACCTGACCGCGTTGAAGCAACACCTGGCTTCTGGCGATCCCTTTTTGCTGGCGGTGCCCATCTATAGCAATTTTCTGTTGGCGAGTTCTGCTAATCCGATCATCGACGTGCCGCAACCGGGGGCCGAGTTCTACGGGGGCCATGCCATTACCGTCGTGGGATATGATGAGGGGCTGCAAGCGTTCAAGTTCGTGAACTCGTGGGGGCAGGGCTGGGGCGACCAGGGGTATGGCTATCTGACCTATGATTTCGTACAGCACAAATCCTGGGAAGCGTGGGCGTTGGTAAATGGGGACACGACGCCCCCCAGCCTGCCTCAGGTTGCCCGCGAGTTGGGCGGCGTGGTGAGCGGCGTGCGGCAGAGCGAGATCACCAGGCCGGTGTTTGTCTGGGAGCCGAGCGATGACCCGGCGGCGGTCTATCGCATCTATTGGGGGCCTGACCCGGAGGGCACTTCTGAGCGGAGTAGCAGGCAACCCCTGTTTGTCCCAGAGCCGGTGGAGGATAATGCCATGCTATATTTGCGGGTGGCGGCGATTGATCCGGTGGGCAATGCGAGCGAGTGGCGGACGCTGTTCGTGTTCTGCTTTGAAAAGCAAGGGGACGGGGGAAGCCCGCTCGTTTTGCAGCCCATGACCGGCCCCGCGCCGAGGGACCCGATGCCTGCGGGCAGTGGCGGCCCATCGAGCAAGGCGGCGGGCGTGCGCCCCCATTCGCGGCACATATTCTGATTCACACGGGATGAGGATGGTGGAGCGCGCAGGCTCCCTGGCATAGCGCCGGGGAGCCTGTGCGCGTTTTGACGGGTATAATCAAGCTGGGATTTTGCGCGACGCGATGGCAACCTTTTCCGACCATTGGTGTTATTGACAGAGGGCTCGTTTTCCCTATATTTAGCCCATCAGATTCCAGGAGGGTTGTATGCATTCTTATACGCTTCGCCGTGTGAACATCTCGACGTACATCAAGATTCTGGGGGTGTTGTTGTTTGCAGTGGCTACTGGCGTGAGTGCGCGGATTAGCGTACCGTTGCCATTTTCGCCGGTTCCCCTCACCTTACAAGTCCTGGTAGTCATCCTGAGCGGTTTCGTGTTGGGAGCGCGGGGGGCGCTGGTCTCCCAGGTGCTATATTTGCAGGCGATCCTGCTGGGCGCGCCGCTGACCGCCTACGGGCTGGCTGGCCCGGCGGCTTTTGTCTCGCCGACGGCGGGCTATCTGGTGGCCTTTCCTGTTGCGGCGGCTGTGGCTGGTTGGTTGAGCCATCGCAGCGAGTCGCGACGTCCCGCGTGGCGCGCTTTGGGCGGGCTGGCTGGGCTGGCTGTGGTGTATGGCGTGGGTGTGGCCTGGTTGAGCGGCTACGCTGGAGGGCTGCGCGCCGCCTGGACGCTGGGCGTAGCGCCTTTCCTGGGCGTGGACCTGCTCAAGCTGGTGGTGGCGACGGCTGTGCTGTCGGTGCGGGGGCGCTAACTGCCGCTGCACGGTAGGCGAGAACCGAAAACCCGCGACGCAAGCGGACGATAGAGGGAATGGAATGCGGCCAGAGGGCAACTGCTCACTGGCCGTTTCATTGTGGAGAGCCGGTCAGTGCCAGAGGCTGAGCAGCGCCTGATATAGCCCAAGGACAGCGTTGCCAAACAGCGCCACGCTGCCCACGACCACCAGCGCAATAAAGAGCAGGAGCAGCGCATATTCGGTGAGTTCTGCCCCTCGCTCATTGGCAAGCAGCAGCAGACGTTGCTCATTCGTTCGTGGGTGATGCGGCATAAAACACCTCATCTGGCAGGCGCGATTCGCGAGCCTCGATTCGCAAGGCGGGCTGGAACAACTGGGAGGGACAGGGCGGGTCTCGTTCATCCAGCGAAACGCGAGACGCCATCGGGAAGCCTGTTCGCGGTCCCTTGAATCATAGCACGATCTGAAGGCGCTATGCGTATTTGTTGCGTTAAGCAGCGGGCGCATGGCGCACTGTGATGAAGGTTGGAAAAAAGTTCGGCAACTGCTATTGAGATGGGCGGTTGAAACCGCGGCAACGTTTGCATCGCCAGCTTGCTGGCGCGCCGCCCTTCGGCGGCTGCAGATGAACCCGCGAAGGCAGGCGCGCCAACTTGTTGGCGATGCAAGCGTTGGTGCAGTTTCAACTGCCTACGAGATGGCACGCCGGGTTACCGAAGTAAACCTCCACTAAAGTGCACTTCTCAGGGCTTGCGCAGGTTGGCGGTATAGTTCTTGCCGCGTCCGAAAACCTGCTCAAGCGCCAGGCCCGCTTCTTCGGCCATGACGCGCAACTCGGACAGGGGAATGTGATCGGGGTCAATCGGCTGCTCGGTGATGGATAGTAGCCCTTGTGGGCGCAGCACCCGGTATAGCTCGCGCAGACAGGCGCGGGGTTCGGGCACTTCGCCCAGCACGGTGACGAGAAAGGCGGCGTCGAACGCGCCTTCTGCGAGGGGCAACGCGAGGGCATTGGCCTGCACATAGCCGACCTGCTCAACCCTGGCGCGCTCTAGCCGTCGGCGGGCTTGGTGCAGCATTTCCATCTGGATATCGGCCAGCAGCAGGTAGCCTTGCGGGATGCGCCGCGCCACCTCCACGCTCAAGTATCCCGGCCCCGGCCCCAACTCCAGGACGCGCGCGTTGGGGGGCAGGGCCAGCCGATCCGCCACTTGCTGAGGCGTGATGAACAGGCGGCGCAGTGGCAAGAGCAGGACAAAGGCCAGTTGGTGCGGGTAGGCTCCATCCTGGCGCACGCGCCGCTGGATACTCCTCAGCAGGTCTCTCAAGCTCATGGGGCGTCTCCTATTCCAGTTTCATGCCATTTGTACGAGTGGACTGTAGCTGCTCGGAGACTGTGGGTCAAATCCCTTGCCCGGTGGTGAGTGACCGCGAGAGGACAGACCCTTCTCCGCCAGGAAGGGCCTGTCCTACGGGGTTGATTCAGGCTTTTTGCAGGGCGCCCATCGGGCAACTGCGCGGGCAGCGTCCGCAATCAATGCACTTTTCCTCGTCTACCTGCGGGGCGTTGTGGCCCACCTGAGTAAGGGCGCCCACGGGGCATACCCGCACAGACGGGCAGGGATGATTCTGAGGGCATCGCTGGGGAATCACTTTGATAGCCATCGGTCTTGACTCTCCTGTAAGCATGCTGATACCATACCCCTGTATAGTATATGGCGATTATACCAAAAGGTGCCTGGTATGCCAAGTGGGCGGGACGGGCGCGTCGACTTGAACCCGGATGCTGGATGTGGTTATATTGAGGGCGAATGTGTGCATCCGCCTGCGATGCGCGATAGGAACCACCGTCTGCTCACCCTCTGCTTGTGCGTCATGCTCCTGTTGGCAATGTCTCCATCCTGACCAATGTTACCTGCCTGTCGCTTCTGGCGCGTTGCTGCGGATGCTAGAGAAGTGGCCGCGCAGGGTAGCAACCTGCGTGACGAAAGAGGGAGGCTCAGGCATGAACGGGTATGGATTGCCGGGCAGAGGGATGCCCAAGATTCGCGTGATCCAGTATGGTTGTGGCAAGATGGGCAAGATTCTCTTGCGTTACCTCTATGAGAAGGGTGCCCAGATCGTGGGGGCCATTGATACGAACCCCGACCTGGTGGGGCGGGATGCCGGTGAGATCGCCGGGTTGGATGTGCGCCTCAATGTGCCGGTGCGTGACGATGCCGAGGCCGTTTTCGATGAAGCGGATGCCGACGTAGCGGTCATCGCCATCGCCAGCTTGATGGAGGACATTTATCCCTACATGGAGCGGGCCGCCCGGTATGGGGTGAACGCCATCACGACCTGCGAGGAGGCGTTTTATCCCTGGACTACGTCGCCTGCGCTGACGAACCGGCTGGATCGTCTGGCGCGGGATATGGGCTGTACGCTCACGGGGTCGGGCTATCAGGATGTGTTTTGGGGCAACCTGATTACCGTATTGGCTGGGGCTACCCACCATATTGATCGTATTGAGGGAATGTCGAGCTATAACGTTGAAGACTATGGGCTGGCATTGGCCCAGGTGCATGGCGCGGGCCTGACCCTGGACGAGTTCGACCAGCAGATCGCCAAGAGCGAATCGCTCCCTTCCTACATGTGGAATTCGAACGAGTGGCTTTGCTCTCAGATGGGCTGGACCATCAAATCTATGCGGCAAGAGCTGATACCTCTCGCCCATGAACAAGAGCTGTACTCGGAGACTTTGGGACGCACGATCCCCGCCGGGTATGCTGTGGGCATGTCCGCTATTGTCACCACCGAAACCTATCAGGGGCCTGTGATCCGCTCCAACTCGGTGGGCAAGGTGTACGCACCGGGTGAGGTAGACCGCAACGAATGGACGATCTATGGCGTGCCAGATACCACCGTCAAGATCGAGGGGCCAGCTACCGCCGAATTGACGTGTGCTACCATTGTAAACCGGCTGCCGCAGTTGTTGGACTCGCCTCCGGGATATTACACCACGGAAAAGATGGCTCCAGCGGCCTACCGCAGTTACCCGCTCGAGTTCTATGTCAGCGAAATGCCCGTTTCAATGGCAGCGCTATAGGTGCAGCGATGGTCCAGGTTGCTGAAACCTGGACCATCCGCCACGTTGGCCCTCTACGGGTGGCCCATTTGACGCAGGGGGTATGGCCGCGTAAACTGGGGTTGTTCATACTCGGAGAATATCGTATCCCAGAGGGCACGTAGCGAGTGAAAAAGAATCTGATCCGTTTCCTGGCGGTTGCACTGTTGTTGGCCGTCTCCCTTGGTGGCTGTAGTCCCCGCAAGCTGTTGCGCGATGTCAATATTCGCCCCAACGTGATTTCCCCCAATGCAGACGGCGACTCGGATGTGGCCGAGATCAAATATACGCTTTCCGAGCAGGCCAATATCAGTATCTACCTGGTGGACGCTGAGGGGCAGCGCCACTATTTCCGCCAGGAAAACCGCCGCTCCAAGGGGCAGCGCACCGCCTACTTTAGCGGGGTGGTGGATGGGCGGCTCTTGCCCGATGGAGAGTATACCTGTGTGCTAGAGGCCACGGACGAGCGCGGTCGTCAGGATCGGGTGGAGCAGCAGATCACCCTGGTGGATGGCGATACGGTCCCCCTGGAAATTCAGAACCTCAACATCTGGCCGAAAAAGTTTACCCCCAACCGAGACGGGATCACCGACCGGGTAACGATTGGCTACAACCTCACCAAAGAAGCCCGTAACGTGCAGGTGTATGTGATGGACGATGAGGGCAATAGCTACCCCGTGGCGGAAGACAAGATTCGCAAGATGGGGGCGCCGGGCACGCACGAGCACGATTACGACGCTGGCATTGACCTGGGAGCGACCCCGCCCAAGGACGGCGACTATACGGTGGTCGTGGAGGCGGAGGACGCTGTGGGCAACAAGGCCCGCGCCGAGGGGAGCTTGACCATCGAGGGGGGCGGCGTGCCTCGGGTCGAGATCGTCAACCGGGCAGCTGTGTTCTCGCCGGAAGTGGTCGAGTTGGGCGGCACGCTGACCTTTACTTGCACGGTGCAGAACATCGGCACGGTCCCCGTGCGTACCAAAGGCCCTGAACCGGGCACAACGTATACGACCTCGCAGAACTATAACACGCTGGAGCAATACGAAGAGCCGGGCCTGTTCCGCATTGGCCTGGATTACGAGGGCAATAGTGTGGGGCGTCTGTACCCCTTCCGCTGGCAACTGGGCAAAGACGAAGAGTTGACCGTCATCGAGACGGAGGCTGGCCCGCAAAAGTACCTGATGCCAGGGCAGACGGTGACTGTCGTCGGCCATCTGCGTATCACGGACACGCCGGTGAAGGTGGAGCCTTATTACTGGATAGGGCTGATACACGAGCAGGTCTGGATAGTTCAAGATCGCGTGGAGCCGACGCAGATCGCTGTCGGGTTCTAGAGGGCGGATGCTGTGGACCTGGGCATTGTGGTCGTCAGCTATAATACCTGTGCGCTTACTGCCAACTGCCTGGACTCGGTTTATCGCGCCCTGGCGGCCTATCCCCTGGACGCCCATGTATGGGTGCTGGATAACGCCTCCGCTGACGGCAGCGCGGCCATGCTCCGCGAGCGCTTCCCGCAGGCGACACTGCTGGCGAGCCAGGAAAACCTCGGCTTTGCCCGTGGCACGAACGCGTGCCTCGAACGCATCGCCGCCGAACCGACCCCGCCCCGCCATGTGTTGCTGTTAAACCCCGATACTCTGGTGGAACCAGACGCCCTGTCCCGAATGGTGGCGTTTCTGGACGAGCATCCCCGCGTGGGGGCGGTGGGGGCGCAACTGCAATATGGGGATGGCAGCTTTCAGCATGGAGCGTTCCACTTTCCCACGCTGGGCATGGCCCTGTTCGATTTCTGGATGATTCATCACCGGCTGCTGGATTCGCGTTTGAACGGGCGCTATCCCCGGCGGTTGTATGCGGCGGGTCAGCCTTTCCCCATTGATCACCCCTTGGGCGCGGCGCTGATGGCCCGCTGGGAAACGATGAGCCAGGTGGGTTTCCTCGACCCCGGCTTTTTCATGTACTGCGAAGAGATTGATTGGTGCTTGCGGACCAGGCGGGCGGGCTGGGAGATTTATTGCGTGCCTCAGGCGGTCATTACGCACCTGGCGGGGCAGAGCACGCAGCAATTCCGAGATGCCATGTTTGTGGCGTTATGGCGCAGCCGCTATCGGCTGTTCGCCAAGCACTATGGCCCCTGGTATCGGCGAATGGTGCGCTGGATTGTGCGAGCCGGTTTGCGGCGGCGGGTGCGCGAGGCGGAACGAGCCGCGCGGGCGGGCGAGTTGACC
>JAAYXX010000063.1 GCA_012515695.1 Chloroflexota bacterium | reverse complement strand
TGCTACGTGGGCTGGTCGCGCACCTGGGATGTCCAGTGGGCGCACTATTACCAGGACGGCACAGGCGAGGAGCCGCCAGAGGAGATCCAGGCGCAGTGGGACCGCTGGCAGCGCATGATCACCACGCTGGACGAGCAAGTTCAGATCGAGGCGGGCAAAGAGATTCTCGCCTCGCAAGCCGAAAACCTGTGGACCATCGGCACCGTGGGCCTGGCGCCGCATCCGGTGATTGCCGGCAACACGCTGAGCAACTTCCCGGACGAGGCCTTCCACGGTTGGGATGTGATCTGGTCCAACTATCTGCATCCTGAGCAGTTCTACATGAAGCAAGCCTAGAACACCTAATCACGCCCAAACGAGGCGAGGCATTTGTCAAGCACAACCGACCGTTCGCCGGCTCTGTGCGGCAAACGCCTCGCCTCATTCCGGATGGTCTTCCGGATTGCAACCAGGAGAGGAAGATGACGAATTCGGTTCAATATGTTGAATTGGGACCCACGGAATTCCGGCAGCGTCTGGCGGAAGCCCCCATCGCCTATCTGCCGCTGGGCACGCTGGAGTGGCACGGGGAACATCTGCCGCTCGGCTCCGATGGACTCCAGTCAAGCGGATTCTTCACCGAGTTGGCGAAACGCGTCGGGGGAATTGTGCTGCCTATGCTTTTCCTTGGCCCGGATCGGCATGAAAAGGCGAACGGCCGCGACTACTATGGCATGGACCTCTACGGTTTTCCGAAGGGCCAGCCCCAGCAGCTCGACGGCAGCGCCTATTGGGTCAACAACGAGCTGTTTGGGCAGATATTGGAGGCCATTCTGGCACGGTTGGCGCGAGCCGGCTTCAAGATCGTCGTCGCCCACGGGCACTGCCCATCCGGCCATTTCTTCCAGGATCACATCGAGGCGTGGAGCAAGCAGTTTGGGCTCGAACTGTACACCTGCTGGCGTCCTCGACCCGAAGAGGCCGACGGCTTGGGCATCATGACCGACCACGCCGCCGCTAACGAAACCTCGCTCATGATGGCCCTGCATCCCGACCTGGTGCATCTGGACAGGCTGTCGCCTGATCCCAGCGTCTGGCCTATGGCCGTAAGCGGACAAGACCCGCGCACGGAGGCGAGCAGCCAGCGCGGCCAGCAGGCCATTGCGCGCCAAGTCGAACGCATGTCTTCCATCTTGCGCGAGGCATTGTCCAGACACTCAGCTTAGCTCACCGCTTGCGCCTTGAATGCACGGGCCGGGTGCATGTTGCATAGGATGTGGAGGGCGCCTTGATCATCTACATATTCCGCCGCTTTTTCTTCATGATCGTCCTGATGGTGTTGATGTCGATCTTTTCCTTCATCGTCATCCAACTCCCCCCGGGCGATTATCTGACCTCCTATATTGTGCAGCTTGAATCCACAGGCGCACGCGTGACCGACGCCCAGGTCGAGGCCCTCAAGAGGCAGTATGGGCTGGACCTGCCCTTTCACCAGCGCTACATCAAATGGGCGGGGGGGATGTTGCGGGGGGATTTCGGTCTTTCGTACCAGTGGAACAGACCCATCGCCGAGTTGATCAAGGAGCGGCTGCCGCTCTCGGTGGCGATCTCATTGGTGACTGTCACCTTCACCTATATCATTGCCATACCTATTGGCGTCTATGCTGCCACTCACCCAAACACCCCCTTCGACTATATTTTGACGGTGATCGGCTTTGCCGGCATGGCGATGCCCAACTTCCTCTTGGCCCTCATCGCCATGTTTCTTTTGTACAAATATTTCGGGTTCGCCGTCACGGGTCTCTTTTCACCGGAGTATCAAGACGCGCCCTGGAGTCTGGGCAGATTTCTGGATCTGCTCAAAAACATGTGGATGCCGGTTGTCGTCGTGGGGGTCGCGGGCATCGCGCGCGTTATCCGCGTGATGCGCGCCTGCCTGCTGGATGAGTTGCAGAAACCCTACGTCGAGACCGCGCGCACCAAAGGCCTAACTGAACGGCGACTCCTGTGGAAGTACCCCGTGCGGGTGGCGCTCAACCCGATTATCAGCACCATCGGCTGGCTGCTGCCCTGGGTCATCTCCGGCGAAACAATCACAGCCATTGTGCTCAATCTGCCCACGGTGGGGCCGCTTCTCCTTCAGGCGCTAGTCAACCAGGACACCTATCTGGCGGGCACGTTGACCATGCTCCTAACCTTTATGACGTTGGTCGGCATGTTTCTTTCCGATATCCTCTTGGTGTGGGCTGATCCCCGCATCCGTCTAGACTAATAGGGGAACGGCCGCATGAGCGAAGCCCTCGACTTGAACAAGCAGACCGCACAGACCCGGCAAAAGAAGGGACGGCGCGAAGTGAGCGCCGCAGAAATGTCCCCCAGCCGGCTGATGTGGCTCCGGTTTAAGCGGAACAAGCTGGCGGTGATCGGGATTGTGATTCTGATCATCTTCTATTTCCTCGCCATTTTTGCTCAGCCAATGGCGCCCTATGGGGCGAACGAACGCACGGAGTATATCTACTGCCCGCCGAATCGCATCTACTTCTGGGGCGACGAGGGATTCTCGCTGCGTCCCTTTGTCTACGGTTGGGAGAAGAGCAACGACCCCGAGACGCTGCGCCGCATCTTCACCGAGGATCGCACCCAGAAATACGACATGCGCTTCTTCGTGCCGGGTATCGAGTACAAATTCTGGGGCCTCTTCAGGACCGATATCCACGTGCTGGGCGTAGAAGAGGGAGGAACCCTTTTCGTCTTTGGCACGGATCGGCTTGGCCGCGACATGTTCTCGCGCATCTTGCTGGGGGCGTCGATTTCCCTTTCGGTTGGCCTGGTCGGCGTGGCGTTGAGCTTTATCTTGGGCGCCATTCTGGGCGGCATCTCCGGTTACTTCGGCGGGCAGGTCGACAACCTTATCCAGCGGCTGACCGAATTCCTGATCGCCATTCCCACGATTCCGCTCTGGATGGCGCTCAGCGCGGC
>JAAYXX010000502.1 GCA_012515695.1 Chloroflexota bacterium | reverse complement strand
GCCTTGCGGCTGAGCTGCGTCTCGGTGGGCAACAGGGCACAGCCAGGGCGCTCCTCCATCACGTCGAACCGCTCCTCCAGCACCGGGCGGACGATCTCTTCCCAGGCGTCGGTGCGCAACCCGTCAAAGATCAGGATCACCGCTTTGCGGCCAGAACGCGGGTCCCAGTGGGGCTGCACCAGTCGCCGCAGGAACTGGTGGGTAAAGATGGCCGGGGCGTCTTCCTGGTGGATCCAGTTGCCGTACTCGCGCCGACAGAGGTCCTGGAACAGCGCATCGACCTCGTTTTGCCAGGGGTCGATCCATCGCTGGATGGTAGATTGCAGGGCCGGGCGCGTCTTTTCCCAGCGTTCCCGCAGTTCGGGCCACATATCCTGCACTGCCAGGGGCAGCATGTTGTTGCCCAGCCGCAACATCCGGTCCAGGTCAGAGATATAGTAGTCCAGCCGGTTGAGCTGCTTGGCGTTCCACAATTCGTGGAAATGGGCCAGGGTCAACGCTCCCTCGTCCAGTGCCTGCAAATCCTTTGTCACCTTGCCCAGGGTGCTCCCCTGATCCAGTACCTCAATAGCCCGCTTATAGGCCGTCCGCAGGGCCTCCCAGGACTCGGAGGGCCGCCGCAGAGCCATCAGGCCCGGGTCTTGCTCCTGCTCCATCAATTCGCGCAGGATGCGCTTGTGCGCGCCGAGTTTGCGATGGATCAGCAGATCGGCCAGCAGGGAGAGCAGCGCCAGGCTGCGCACCAGGGGGGATAGCTTTTCCCGCCTGAGCGCCTGCCGGGCCGCCCTCGCGTCGTCCAGGTGCAGGCTGTCGCGCATCAGCAGGGCCAGCCGCTCTGGCTGTTCCACCAAAAAGGTCTCGGTATCCCGCACATCCTCCAGCACCCGGTCCGGGTCGGCGCGCAGTTGGTCCTGCAGGGCCTCATCCAGGAAGCTGGCCTCAATCCCCCGATAGCCGTGCAACTCGGGCGCCAGGTTCGACAGCAACAGGTCATAGTCCAGCTTATGCTGGTGCAGGATGGCCGCCAGGGTAAAGGCCCGGATGACCCAGGTGGGGTCTCGGTCCAGCAGCCAGCAGAAGGGCTTGGGCGCTGTGCCAATCATTTGATAGACCCCGCCAGTGACCTCGTCGGAAATCGTGCCAGCCAGTTTGGCGACGGCGGTATGCTGCTCCACGCATAACCGGCGAATCTCGGACACCGTCAGGCGACGGAAGGGGTTGATCCCCAGCATGGCCCCCATGACGATCTTGTCCAGGTCGCTATCGGTGAAGCGGCTGTCGTCCACCTCCCGCAACTGTCGATGGGCCTGCAAAACTCCCGGCAGGTGTTCCAGGATCAGGGCGGACAGCAGGCGCTCGTTTACCTTCTGCGGCCAGTGGGCGTCGCCAGTGGTCTCGACCAGGCAGTCTCGCAGGGTCAGGGTGAGCTGGCAATCCGGCCCCGCCTCGACGGACAGGTCGGGGTAGAACAGGGGCACCCTGGCATCTTCCCGGCTGCGGTCTACCAGCAGCAGGCGCGTGTGGGGGTCGTCGCGGATACCCTCGACCATGTCGCGCAGGCTCAGGTTGCCGTAGCAAAAGGGGGCCGCGTATTGGTGGGCTTCTGCCCAGCCGTCTACCGCCATCGCGCCGGGTTGGATCATGCGCTGCGGGTCGCGCAGGATGATCAAGGGCGCACCGGTTAATGGCCGCAGTTTCGACAGAATCCAGTCTTCCAGCATGATGCCTTCCTCGTTGCGATCAGGGTGCCAGGGGGTGCAGTCTCCCCCTTTGGACTGCCGCCATCCTTGACGGCTTGTACTATGCCGACCGAAAGCCGGCGGTCCGTTTATTTCCCGCCGCGCACGCACACCTCGTAATCCTCTTGGGCATCCAACTCGGCCATCTCATCCAGGGTGTTCCAGGCGAACCCGCCCCGCTCGTACAGCGCCCGGCCCAGGTCGTACAGCCCCGCCCGACGGCACTGCCGCAGCCATTCCGCCGCGGTGGCCACGTTCTCCGGGCGGTCCCGTTCCGCCGGGGGCACCCCTTCCAGCAGCGCGCTGGTAAAGCGCTTGATGCGCCGCAGGGTGCCGTTGGCGCGCAGCTCCTCCTTGAGCATCCGCTCTTCTTCCGTTTCTGGCGGACGCCAGGTCCCTTCCGGCGTGCGTACGAAATACTCCGGCAGCCAGTCTTGCAGCAGGCGGCGGGGCTTGTCGGCCACAGGCAGGTAACGCTCGAACAGCTCGGAATAGTGCACGCCGGTTTCCTCCGGGTGCTCTTCCAGATAGGCGTGCATGAACTGTTCCAGCCGCCGGGCGATGGCATCCATGCGGGTCCCCTCGGCGGGGTCTACCGCGTCTGCCGATTCCAGCGAATACCAGTGATTGTCGCCCCGTGGGTCCTCGGCCACCGAGTGCAGCAGCTCGTCGAAATTGTGCCGCTCAAAGCGCCCCTGGCGCACCATGCGCGACACCAGTTCGTCGTATAGCCTGTCCGCCGGGCTGCCCGGATGCCGCTCCAGCGCCTCCTTCAGGATGGCCTGGGCGATCTGCTGGAAGGTGCGCGGGTCTTCCGCGCCGTCCAGGGTGAGTTGGTCCACCTCGCCGGGCCGTGGCTTGCGAAAGTTGATCACGAGATCGCGCTTGGTAACTTTTTCCGCGATAAGCTGATTGTAGGATTTCTGACCGGCGTCAATGTACAGGGCCTTGTCCGTCTGCTCTGGGATGAAACCCACTTCCGTCATGATGTCCTGCACCAACTGCCAGGT
>JAAYXX010000501.1 GCA_012515695.1 Chloroflexota bacterium | reverse complement strand
TGAAGAAAGGAAGATCAGTAGATGGCCGTTTGGCACACACTAGACCGAGAGACAACCCTGGAGCAATTGCAAACGCAACCGGGCGGCCTCACCAACGAACAAGCTGCCGAGCGTTTGGAACGATACGGTCCCAACGAACTCCAAGAACGGAATGTCCGTAGCCCGTGGGTAGTGCTGGCTCACCAGTTCACCGAAGTCATGGTCATCGTCCTGATCGTGGCCGCGATTATCTCTTTCGCTCTCGGTGAGATTACGGATGCTATTATCATTCTGCTAATTGTGATTCTCAATGGCGTTTTGGGCTTCACACAGGAATACCGCGCCGAACGCGCCATGGCCGCCCTCAAACAGCTTGCCGTGCCCACCGTGCGAGTCCGACGCGGTGGACAGATTCGCGACGTCGAATCCACCAGGCTCGTTCCCGGCGATATCGTCCTGCTCGAAGCCGGTTCCCGCGTCCCCGCCGATGGGCGCGTGCTCGAATCGGCAAACCTGCGCATCGAGGAGGCCGCCCTGACCGGCGAGTCGGTGCCAGTGGACAAGACCGACGCCGTCATCGAGGACCCCAACGCGTCCATCGGTGACCGGCACAACATGGTCTTTATGGGCACATCCGTCGCCTATGGACGAGGCAGCGCCGTCATCGTGAGCACTGGCATGGAAACCGAACTGGGCAATATCGCCAGCATGCTCCAGACAGTCACCGAGCAAAAGACGCCGCTCCAGCAGCGCATGGCCGAACTGGGCAAATGGCTGGCCCTGGGCGCGCTGGCAATCGTGGTAATCGTCTTTTTCATCGGTGTGCTGCGTGGAGAGCCGCTCGCCACCATGTTCCTTACCGCCGTCAGCCTGGCAGTCGCCGCCGTGCCGGAAGGCTTGCCCGCCGTCGTTACCATTGCCCTGGCCCTGGGCGCACAGCGCATGGTCCGCCGCGACGCCCTCATCCGCAAACTGCCCGCCGTCGAGACTCTCGGCTCGGTCACCACCATCTGCTCAGACAAGACCGGCACCCTCACAGAAAACCGCATGACCGTCATCGCGCTGGACGTGGCCGGAGAGTCCGTCAACCTGACAGCCAACCTGGAGCGTATGGGAGCTTCCCTCAAGCCGGACGAGCCGGGCCTGGGAGAACCACAAGAGGACATCGCCCTGCTGTTGGCCGCGGCAACGCTGGCTAACGACGCCGTGCTGGAAGCTGACGAAGACTTGCGCGGTGGATATCATGCTGTGGGCGATCCCACCGAGGGCGCACTGGTCGTGGCAGCCGCCCGTTTCGACCTCTGGAAGTCCGAGCTGGAGCGGTTCATCCCCCGCGTGGCCGAGGTGCCGTTCACCTCAGAGCGCAAACGCATGACGACGGTCCACCGCCTGCCCGATTCGGATACCCCAGAAGATACTACCAACGCAGTGCGACGCCTCCTTGGCTATATCCCCGACAAGCCATATGTCGCCTTCATCAAAGGGTCGGCAGACGGATTGTTGAGCATCAGCAACCGCATCTGGAACCAGGGCCAGATCGAGGAGATGAGCGAGGCATGGCGCCAACGCATTCACGAGGCGAATAATGAGCTGGCCGCGAACGGCATGCGCGTGTTGGGCGTTGCCATGCGCCCGCTGGACAGCCTGCCCGAGCCAGCCGACGAAAAGACCCTGGAAAATGAACTGGTCTTTGTCGGCCTTACAGGCATGATCGACCCGCCGCGCGCCGAGGTTCGTGACGCCGTGGCCGAGTGTCGCACCGCAGGCATCCGCCCGGTGATGATTACCGGCGACCACCCCTTGACTGCCCTGAACATCGCCCGCGAATTGGGTATTATCGCAAGCAATAGTAACGCCGATTCGCACGTGATCACCGGCCAACGCCTGGCCGAGATGTCTGTAGACGAACTGGAAGACGTCGTTGAGGACGTCTCGGTGTATGCCCGCGTCAGCCCCGAACACAAGGTCAAGATCGTCGAGGCCCTGAAGGAGAGGGGACATTTCGTTGCCATGACCGGCGACGGGGTGAACGACGCCCCCGCGCTGAAACGCGCCGACATTGGCGTGGCGATGGGCATCACCGGCACCGACGTGAGCAAAGAAGCCGCCGACATGGTGCTGCTGGATGATAACTTTGCCACCATCGTCCACGCCGTAGAAGAAGGGCGCACCATCTATGAGAACATCCGGCGCTTTGTCAAGTATATTATCTCTTCTAACGTGGGCGAGATATTCCTGATGCTGATGGCCCCTGTGTTGGGCCTGCCCATCCCCCTGAGCGCCGTCCAGCTCTTGTGGATCAACCTGGTCACCGATGGCCTGCCAGCCCTGGCACTGGGCGTCGAACCCTCCAGCCCCGACGTGATGCAGCGCCCGCCACACCCGCCCACCGAGGGGGTTCTGGCTCGCGGAGTGGGCTGGTATGTGCTGTTGGTTGGTGTGCTACTGGGTTCCGTATCACTCGCTACCGAGTTCATTGCCAGGGGAATGGACCCGGCAGTCTGGCAGACGATGGTGTTCACCACGCTCGGCC
This sequence comes from Chloroflexota bacterium, assembly GCA_012515695.1. Classification (GTDB taxonomy): domain Bacteria; phylum Chloroflexota; class Anaerolineae; order UBA1429; family UBA1429; genus JAAYXX01. Next base: position 1,280 of record JAAYXX010000501.1, on the reverse strand, counting down.
TCTCGCAGATGGGCAACGTGTTAGCCGTCCGTTCGGAGCGCAGAACCCTGTTCGAGCTGGGCCTGCTCTCCAACAAGCCCCTGCTGGGGGCTGTGCTGCTCACCGTCGTCCTGCAAATGGCCGTCGTGTATGTGCCGTTCCTGCAAAACATCTTTGGCACTACAGCCCTCACGATAAGGCAATTGCTCTTTGTGCTGGGGCTTTCGGCTATCGTATTCATCGCCGTCGAGTTGTCCAAGCTCATCCGGCGCTGGCGGTCCTGACGCCGTTTAGAGGTTCCAGGGCAACCCCCCGGAACCTCTGCCTGTAACCATCATCCATTGGAAGGCAGACACTCTATGAAATTAATCGAGATCAAACCCGCCGACCTGCCCGCAATTCTGGCTATCCTGCAGGAAATCGACTATGATCCCCACCGAGATGTCGCCTGGCTGCGAGACCACACCTTCAACGACCCTACCTGTTCACCTGATTTGCTGTTGATGGTTGAGACAGAGGGGGAAATCGCGGGCCTTTGCTTCGGCTGCATCCGCGACCAGCAGGGCGTCATCAAGCTGTTCGGTGTGCGCGATAGGCGTCGCCGCATGGGCATCGCCACCGCCCTGTTCAACGCAATCGAAGAGCGCATGAAACAACGTGGAGTGGCGCAGATCATCGTGGGCGCTGTGGCGCCGAACTATTTCTTCCCCGGCGTTGATCTGATGCGTACCGATGCCATCTCTTTTCTCATGGATCGCGGCTATGCCAGCGACCGCCAGACGCGCGTGGATATGCAGGTGGATCTGCTGCGCGCACCGTTGGACACAACGGAGGCAGTCACCCGTCTGGCGCAACAGGGCATCACCATCCGTCGCGCCCAACCCGACGAAGTGGAACAGGTAGCCGCTTTTGCCCAGGATCACTTTTCCCCCGCCTGGCAGCAGGAAACCGTCGAAGCCGTCCATTACCAGCCAACGCCCCTGTTTATCGCCCTGGACGGCGAGCGCATCGTGGCCTTTGCCGTCTATGACGTCACGGGAGCGGCACGCTTTGGCCCAACTGGCACGCTGCCAGAATATCGGCGGCGGGGCATCGGGCAGGCGCTCCTGCGGCTGTGCCTGCGCGACATCCGAGACCGGGGGGAAAGCGTCGCCGATATCGGCTGGGTGGGGCCTATCGGCTTTTACGCCCGCGCTGTGGGCGCCGAGATCTGCCGCGCCTTCTGGGTGTTCACCAAGAGCCTGACCGAATCCGCCAGCAACTAGCGTCCATCGCCTCCCCCATTGGACCGCCGCCATCCT
>JAAYXX010000500.1 GCA_012515695.1 Chloroflexota bacterium | reverse complement strand
GTGGTAGACGTGATCGAATCCCAGCCGGTAGAGCCAAATTGCGTGGACGCGCCTACCGCAATGCCCACGCTCGGGCTGGGCGGGGCGCTCGTGCCAAAGCCGGGCGCGCCGTTGCCCGTGGAGAACAGAAAACTGGTGGAAGGAGAGATCAGGCGCACAAGCTGATCGAGATAGCGTCCGTCGAACTCCCAACCATCATTATCCTGATCGGAACTGCCATAGCTGTTGCTCACGATCTGTATCTCATCCCCGGTTTCGGGGATGCCATCATAGCCCAAAACCGAGAACAAATAGGTGTCCAGCTTGGACGAATCAAAGTTATAGTAGATGTCCGAGATGCCGACTACCTTGGCATTGGGCGCGGCTCCCACCACCATCCCACCAGGGGTGCCATCACCGGGCAGGTCATTGTACACAGGGGCCATCGCGTTCAGCACGCCCTGGCCCACCACGTTCGAGGCGCACTGCGTGCCGTGGGTATAGCCCGCGTCAAACGCGCCGTGGAAGGCCACCAGGCTGCCATTGGCAGGAATGGGAGCAAACGGCTCGCCATATAGCCAGTCCGACGCCGGAATAGGGTTGACTCCATCGGCGATAAAGTAGACCAGACCGCCGCTGATGTCCGTATAGCCGTCACCGTCCATATCCCGGTAGCTGGCGGGGGATGCCTTGGTCACAGGCTTTTCGTTCGTAAAGTCATAGTCCCCGTCCAGGTCCACATACACCGTGTCGTACACGCCCGCCGTGTGCTCATCCACCACCAAGACGGCCACCGCCTCGCCGTAATACGCGGCCAGGTTATCGTCGGGGTGGCTGCCCACATGGTAGACCCCGCTCACGCTGGTATCGGGGATAATATAGGTGTGCGCCGTCGACCTGGCGCCGCCCACAGGGGCATAGGTCAAATGGGCTTTGCCTTCCGCGGCCTCTTCCGAGGTAGCGTCCACCGCCGGGGTTGCGCTGGTATCCGAATACCAGGTGATCACGTTGCTCGCCGTATAGTCGTACCCGAAATAATTATCGAGTGCGTACAGATACATGGAAATCGGCGAGAACATCATCGGCCACCCGTAATAGGGCGACTCGGGGTCCTCTACGGTGGCCCATGTATCCATCAAATCAGGATGGGCAAAGTCCACGCCATCATCGGCCACAGCCACCAACACGCCATCGCCTTTGTAGCCCTTGTCCCAGGCGAGCGACGACTTGTGCGTGGGGCCTACGTCGTGCCAGCCAGTGATAGCGCCATCCTCGCGGCCCTTGAGTTCGGGGGCATCGGCATAGGACACAGCGTTGGCCTTGAGTTCGGCAAGGCGCGCCCGGATGGCTTTCAGGTCAGGCTGTCTCTGGAAATCTGCGGGGGGAGAGACAGGCCCGTTGCGCTCCAGCACGATGGGCTGCACCGAAGTAACGCCCTTCAGGCCAGCCACCTTGATCAGATTGGAGGCGCGTATAAAGCCAAACGTCATCTGATCGCCTGGCAGCCCCGCAGGGCGGGCGAAGGATTGCTCCATATACTGCTCGACCTGGGTACCCTCGTGAGCAGTAATAAACACATGCACCAGTTGATTATCCCCACTGGCCGCCAGAGGGCGAAGGCTCGGCTCGATCTTGAGCAGGGCTTCGGCCTGAGGACTAGGGGCTTCGGCGCTTACCGCGGGAGCCACGAACGCAACCAGGAGCAGCGCCGTCGCTACGACAGAGATGATTCTGCGAACGTCCATGTGGTGATCCCTTTCGTTGTAAGGAGTGGATGGAAATGAATGGCAGAGCTAGAGTGAACTGCGATCACCCCCTTCCATCGGCGGACCTCGAACGCACCAAGTACGGTCGGCCTGGTACTGAACTGGGCAATGGAACTATCAGCACACTAACACCGATGGCCCTGACCACCCACCCCCTTAGAGATGAGCGTTGGGCGCGCAAACTCGCGGATACTGGGGCATTCTAGTGGCTATTGCCTGCCCTGTCAATAACCAACGCGCCTATTCCCCGACTCTGTAGCTATTACTTGGACCGCCGGCTTCCAGCCAGCATAATATTGAGCCGCCAAGGATGGCCAATGGCGCTAACTTTTCGCGGATCAAGTGCTGGGGCAAGATCGGAGTTGCCCTCATCCGCCCTTCGGGCACCGGCATGTATGCCGGGCGGCTGGGTACAGCCGGGGTTGAGGGTGGTGAGGGTAATCCGCTAGCCGTGACAACCAAATGTTAGCACCATTGGCCAAGGATGGCGGCGGTCCAATGGGTGAGAGAGGCGGACAGTAGGCGCGCCTTGCAGGCGCGAGTCTGCGCGCCTGCAAGGCGCTACAGGTGCAGATTCCAGGAGCGCAGCAATTCCAGCCTGCGGCTATCGGTGAGGTCGAGCAACACCGGCGTAATCGAAACATAGCCCTCGGCCAGCGCGCCGATGTCTGTACCTTCTTCCGGCACGCCCTCCGGCGGCTCCCCCCCGATCCAATAGTACGTCCTGCCCCTGGGGTCTAGCCGCTCGACCAACGCGTCCCGATACAGGCGATGGCCCAGCCGAGTTACCTGCACCCCCTTGATCTGCTCCGCGGGGAGCGCAGGCACATTCACATTCAGCAGCAAGGGCATGTCCAGGGCTTCACGAGGAATCTGGGTGATCAGGCGGGCCACAAAGCGGGCCGCCGGTTCATAGATAGCCACCTCGAACGTATCCAGCGACACGGCAATCCCTGTAATCCCGGCGATAGTGGCCTCCATTGCCGCCGCCACGGTTCCAGAATAGGTAAGGTCGTGGCTCACGTTCGCGCCCAGGTTGATCCCCGAAACCACCAGATCGGGCTTGCGTTCCAGCAGGCCCAGCAATGCCAGGGCTACGCAATCCGACGGCGAGCCGCTCGTTACCTGCACCTCCGTGCCATCGGTCAGCACACCCCGCCGCACCCGCAGCGGCTTGTGCATCGTCTTGGAATGGCCCGCCGCCGACCAGTTGTGTTCCGGCGCGATGACCACCACCTCGCCCACCTCCCGGAGGGCCTGGTTCAGGGCCAACAAACCGGGCGAATCGAAACCATCGTCATTCGTCAGGAGGATCAACGGTTTGGAGGACTGATTCTGGGGCATTTTTCGCTCCTTCCTCTTGTACCACTGAGCAGGCCAGCCTGCCCATGCAGGGTATTGTTGGCAAATGCTGGGGCAAGATTCAGCGCTCGCTTCATCCCCGGCTATACTCAGCCGCGGGTGAAGCGCGTCGCCGCTACTCTGTCTCTTGGGGGAGATGGGGGGCTTGTTGAGGTTCGGACAGCAGACGCGCGCGCAATTGATCCGCCAATCGCTGGAACCTGGACTGAAAAGCGGGGGTGTTGATCGCGTCGGTGGTCATGATTAGCGCATCCTCGCGATTATCCGAATAGTAGCCTTTGCGTTTGCCCACCGCCTTGAATCCACACTTTAAGTAGAGGTTCTGCGCCTTGATGTTGCTGACGCGCACTTCGAGCGTGACCACCTGGGCGTCGCGCTTCATGGCCTGTTCCATCAGCCCCAGCAGCAACAACTCCCCCAGCCCGCGCCCCTGCCATTCCGGGCGAATGGCGATGGTGCAGATATGCGCCTCGTCTACCAGAATCCAAAAGCCGCCATATCCCACCAGCGACACATCCTCGCCGGGCTTGAACAGCCGCCGCACCCGCTCCGATAGCCCCCCTTTGCTCTTGGCTTCCATCCAGGGGATATACTTGAGCACCAGATAATCAGACGCGGGGTTGTGCTTGATCTCGTAGGTGAACGCGTTGGTAGACCAGGGTAGAGTAAACACATTCCGCTCGATGAGCGAGACTGTAGGGATATCGTCTATCCCCATCGGCATCAAGGCATAGGGTAAACCTTCTAGATTCATCACCGCCTGCCCTTACTCTGTAGCCGCAGCGGGCGCAGGAGACCGCAAATAGACCGGGGATAGCGTGTCCAGATCGTCCACCGCCTCATCCAGTAATCGATCCCAGGCCAATTCGGCCAGATAGCCCGCCCGACGCACAGAACCCGCCAGCGAAGAGATAGAGATATTCTCCGCGTCAGGCTGTTGCAACAAGCGTTCTGCCAACTCGGCGCTGACCTCCCCGGCAATCAATACCGGCTCGTCCGCCTGGACTTGCCACTGCGAGGCGCGCACCAATTCGACATCGCCTTCGGCCACGGGCAAGCCATCCTCAAAGCGATAGCTGGCGACGCCAATACGCCCGCGTCCCGCCTCCAGCACAGCCAGCACCCGCCCGCCGGGGTCGCCCACCGCATAGGTGGTAATGTCCAGCGTGGGGATACCGATGATGGGGATATCCAGCGCCAGGCACAGGCCCTTGGCGATGCTCATGCCGATTCGCAAGCCGGTAAACGAACCCGGCCCCTTGGCAATTGCCACCGCCTCCAGGTCTTGCGGCGTGAGCTTTTGCCGCGCCATCATCTCGGCGATAGCGGGCGCCAACTCGACCGAGTGGTTGTTGGCCGAGCGCCAACTCGACTCTGCCACCACGCCAGAGTCGTTGTAGAGCGCCACGCTGGCAAAACGCGTGGCCGTATCAATCGCTAATAACATGAAAAACCCCTGCTTGCTGTCTCATTGCTTGCGAGGATACAGCTCCGCACGCAACTTGTCGAGGATGTCCACATAATGGTCACCTGAGGCCTGGAACAGGATGCTGCGCTTGTTGTAATCCAGATAGGAAAGCGTGATCCATAGATGCTCTTCGGGCACCAGCTCGCGCGCGCGCTCGGCCCACTCGATCACAGTGACCCCGTCCCCATACATATAGTCTTCCAGGCCCAGCCCCGCCGCCTCAGCCGAGTCTTGCACGCGATACAAGTCCACATGGTAAAGGTAAGGGCCAGCATCGGCAGACTCGTGCTCATTGATGAACACAAACGTGGGGCTGGTAATCGTCCCAACGACGCCCAGGCCGGCCCCAATCCCCTGCGTCAGGTTGGTCTTGCCGCTACCCAGATCCCCTTGCAGGCACACCACATCCCCCGGCCCAAGCAACCGGCCCAGGCGCTCGCCAACCCGGATCGTTTGCGCCGGGCTGTGCGTAATCACATCAAATGCATGCTCAGTCAATATGGGAGGCACGGATATTCCCCAGCGAATCCACTAGAGGGCACTCGGCCCTCTCCCAATCCATTATACTCCATCCGCCCCACACCGCCGTCCATCACCCTTCGGGCGACTCTTCGGGGTAGCGCAGTTTGGCGCCGATCAGGCAGAATCTATCTCCCCCCAGATGATAGAGGGGCTGCAACTCTTCATTATCCGCGGGGGCCAGCCAAACGCCATCAAAAGCGTCCCCTTCTGCCCAGGCGCCCACCACCTCGGCCACAAACAGCGCATGATCCCCCGGCATCCACATATCTACCACGTGACACTCGATATGCGCCAGACATTGGTCAATCCAGGGAGCTTCGACCCGCCTGGCAGATTCCAGGCGCAGGCCAGCTATCTGCACCTTGTCCCCTTCCGCCCCAGACACCGAACCGCACTTGACCACCTGCTCGAGCAAGGGACGCCCCGGAATGTTGAGCACGCATTCCTCGCTGCGCTTGAGCATGTCGTGCGTATAGCGCGACGGGTGAATAGCCATCATGACTAGCGGTGGCGTCAAACTGATCGGACAGGTCCACGCGATGGTCATCACGTTCACCTGACCTTTGTATCGCACAGTCAGGAGTGCAACGGGCCGAGGTGAAAGTAAGCGGTGAGCCTGTCCAAGAGGTAGCTCTTGTTTCATATGACTAACCCTCTCAGATCAAACCTGGCTGAGTATGGCACATCACCGACAGGCTGTCAAAAAAAATCCCCAGCATCACTGGGGATCAGACTATCGCGAGAGCGCGCATCTCGGCGGCAGCCAACTCAAGCCCTAGCTCGCCGGGGCCATCCGGTAGCCAATGCCACGCTCGGTGAGGATATACCGTGGATTGGCGGGATCGGGTTCGATCTTTTGCCGCAGCCGCCAGACAAACAGCTTGGTATAGTCAAGGTTATCCACATACTCTGGCCCCCAGATCTTTTCTAGAATCTGGCGGTGCGAGAGCACGCGCCCGGCATTTTCAGCCAGGTAAAAGAGCAGGCGCAACTCGGTGGAGGTCATGTCCAGCCGCTCGCCATCTCGCCGTACTTCCCAGCGCTCCGAATCAATCACGAAATCCTGAGTCACATACAGGACGCGCTCTTCCTCCGGCCTGCCCGCCGCCTTGGTTCGGCGCAGGATGGCCTCGATTCGCGCATCCAGCTCTTTGAGGCTAAACGGCTTGGACACATAATCATCAGCGCCCAGCTTCAAGCCATGTACCCGATCCGATTCCTGCCCACGGGCCGTGAGCATGATAATCGGGACTGTGGACATCTCGCGAATGCGTCGGCAGGTCTCCCAGCCATCCAACTGCGGCATCATCACATCCAAAACCACCAGATCAGGGCGCAGCGCAAAGAGTTGCTTCAGGCCCTCCGATCCATTGTAGGCCGAATGCACTTCGTACCCGTTGCGCGCAAGATACATATCCAGAGCCTTGAGCAGGGTAGTATCGTCATCGATGAGCAATAGCCTGGCTTTGGAATTCATAACCCTTCATCCTCCAAATAGATAAGCATTCCTCAGGCCTACCACCAAGACGGGTCAAGCGCTCTGTATGCCATTGCAAGCACACCGCAATATGCTGTAAAAGCGCCATCTCCCCATCGCCGCCGAGCAAAGGCTTGCGGTCCAGGTTACAGGCCAGGGCCAGACATTCACCAACTCAACTATAAATATTCGGCATGAACACAGTATGAAAGCACTGCGCCCATTTCTAACAATTTATTCACAAACGTTTCAATGATTATAACACATTCGCCAGAATGGCCCCACAAACGCGGCGTAAAACTAGCGTTAGAATACCATCAAAGTGGGTCCGGAATCCCGGAGCGCGTCTACCTGACCGGGCGCGCTCCGGCCTGCTGGACAAACGGAAACGCGCACTGTTGGCACGAAGAAGTTGGAGGACGTTGTAAGGCGGGATGTTGAACTAGCAATGTGCCAGAGAGACGTTCTCAGTTTTTGTCGGCACAGTGCGCTCCCGATATAATAGACTCCGAAATGGAATTATCTACAAGAAGACGAGACATGCAAGCTGGTAAACAGACCAAGATCATCCTGGCATCAGCGTCGCCCCGGCGGCACGAACTGGTAAGCGCCCTGGGGCTGTCCTTTGAGGTGGTCACCTCCGATGTAGACGAGACCCCCCACCTTCAGGAAGCCCCGCTGACTCTTGCTCATCGCTTGAGCCAGGCCAAAGCGGATGCTGTTGCTCACGACTATATAGACGCAATAATCATCGCTGCAGATACGCTTGTGGTGCTGGATGAGCGCATTTTGGTCAAACCTCACGACGAGGCCGAGGCCATAACAATGCTCACGCAACTGCGCGACCGCCGCCACCTGGTATACACCGGCCTCGCCCTGATCAACCAGCCGGGCCAGCAGCGATGCACGCAGGTTGCCATTACGCCGGTGCGTATGCGCAACTACTCGAACGCCGAGATGCGGCGGTATGTGGCTACCGGCGACCCGATGGACAAAGCGGGCGCGTATGCCATCCAGTACGCCGAATGGAACCCGGTGGAGGGTTTCGACGGCT
>JAAYXX010000499.1 GCA_012515695.1 Chloroflexota bacterium | reverse complement strand
TGCCCCCGCAGCGGTCGCAGCGCGTCTCGTATAGCCAATCCATTTCGGGCTTGACCCGCTCCTGCAGTTCCTCAAAGGCCGCCTGCAGCGCCTCCACGTCCACCGGCGTGCAATAGTTCTTGGTGATGAACGTGGCCGCTGGGGAGAGGTCAATGGCGATGGCGGCCCGCCCCTCCATCAGCGCCGCCAGGGCCGTGCTCCCCGACCCGCAGAAGGGGTCCAGCACCAGGTCACCCGGCTGGGTGTAGTGGCGGATGTACTGGCGAATGGCGTCGTGGGGCTTTTTCGACCAGTAGGTGTGCATGTTATAGATGGCCGTGGCCTTGGTCGTTTTGATCGGCTTGTCGAACGGCTTGACGTTATAATGGTCCGTCTCCGGGTCGTAGGGCGTGGCGTGCTCTTCGACAAAGCGTCGCAGGTTGGGGTTGGGGCCGGAGGAATAGTACCCCTCCGGCATCTGCGGGGTCTCGCGGCCAAACAGTTTGCGTTGGGTCGGTTTTTTGGGCATAGCTTCCTCGCATTCTCAATCGGCAATTGCTGGAAAGGCCAGCTAATTGGATCGCCGCCATCCTTGGCGGCTTGATGCCAGCTGGAAGCCGGCGGTCCAATCAGCGGCTACTGTCCGCCTCCTCTCCCCCTTCTCCCCCTCGTAGCTTGCCAAGAAGGCAATATAGCTCGCACGGGGGAACTGCCCACGCCTCTCCGGATGAGGTCTTTCGGCGGGCAAGGGAAGCGGCTATTCCAGTTCGATAATCGGCAATTGCTGGTCGTCATCCGTGGCGCCGCGCAGGGCTTGCTGCAAAAAGGCGCGGAACTCGGCGGTGACGGCGTCCAGGTCCTCCCGCTCGATGGTCTGTCTGGAGGGGCGGAAATCGGCCAGCCGCACCCGCACGACCTTGATCTCCAGCAGGTAACGTTGCAGCAAGGCTACGGCCCCTGCGGCATCTGCCGCCTCGCCGCCCAACGTGGCGATCAGCGTATCCGCCACCTCCTGGGGGGTGCGGGCGGCCAGCAGGTCGGCCAGGAACGGCTCTTCGGCTCCCTGTTGCAGCCGGGCGCGCAGGGCCTCGCTGTGCAATAGCGCCGCCTTGTTCAAGAGCGCCTCACGCAGGGCCGCATCGCACCGCTGGACGGCTGCCTCCGCCTGTTCCACCCAGGTCTGATGGTCTCCCAGGGTGAACGCGCAACTGGGCGGTTGGGGCCAGTGGCGTAGCTCTTGAGAGAGAGTCTCGCGGGTGGCGCGGGTAGACGGCAGGCCCTCCAGGGCAGCCCGGCAGGTGTTGCGCAGGGCCGGGCGGGGGTCCTGACCCAGCGGGCGCACATCGGCCAGCCGTTCCAGCGCCCGGAAGGGCGCGCTCTGGGGCAGTCTCTCGATATACTGGCGAGCCTCTTCGATGCGGGCCACCACCGTTCCGTATGCTTGCAGGTAGCGCGTGGTGTAACTGCGGATGGCCTCCTCGGCCGGTTCCAGCAGGTCCGTCAGGAAGGGGGTGGCGTTGTCGATATAGTAGGCCAGGTTGCCCAATTGGTCTCGGGTGCGGGCCAGGGCGCGGCGTGCGGTGTCCAGCTCCGGCCAGTCGGGCAGGTCGTGGCGGGCATAGCGGGCGGCGTCCAGCAGGCGGTCGCGCTGCTCGAAAAAGCCCTGCGCTTTCGCCACCTCGGCGCGACGCACAGCCAGGTCGTCCACCTCCTCCTGTTCGGTGCGCTGCTCAGCCCAGACGGCATAGCCAAAGGCGCGATCCAACGCCCGCAGCAGGTCGCTCACCGCTTCCGAGACATCCACCCGGGCGGTCAGGAAGGTTTCCCACTGCTGTAGCCGGTCTGCCAGGGGGTTAGGCAGGTCCAGCTCGTCAAATAGCTCCTGGAAGCGGTCCCGGAAGCGCTGGAAGGGCTGCTTTTGCTCCTGGCGATACGCGAGCACGGTCCCGACGGCGTTCTGGATGTCGGCATCCTGTTCCACACTGCGCAGGGCGGGATCGTTCAGCAGGGCCGCCGCATAAGGGGCCAGCAGGTTCCAGCCCTCCGGCGGGCGAATGCGCTGCAGGCGGGCCATCGCATCCAGCACATTGGTGCGGAACTCGATCTCGGCCAGGTTAGTATAGTCGATGTACTCCACCGGCGTATTGCGGCCGGTCATATGCACGCGCAGCTTGCCATCTCGCACCAGGCAGAGCAGGTAAAGCTGTACCAGGCGTTTGCTCAGGCCGTAATGGATATCGTTCGGCCCGTGGATGCCCTGGAAATTCTTGTACAGGCTCTCCACCGCCATGCTCTCCGTGGGGTCCAGCAGTTTGCTCTCGATCCATTCCAGCATATCGCGGGTATAGCGGCACTGGCTGATATCCAGCTTGTGTTCGTTACCTGCGCGCATGATCTGCAGGGCCACCCCATAGTTGCGCGCCGCCGAGATGTCGCGATTGGGCCGCGCCCCGCGCTCGATCTGGCCCACCTTGACGATGCCGTTGATCACGTTGATCACGTTGGTGTCATCCAGTGGGGCAGGGGCAGTGAATTCCAACTCGCGGCTGATGTACACGCTATCCAGCACCTGGCTCACCGGGGGCGTGAGGATAGCGGCCAGCTCCCCCTGGCAGTTGACAGGGATTTTCTGGTGATCCAGGGCAGCGAGGCGTCCGCGGCTATAGCTATCGGTCACGATACTGTAGATCACGCCCATCTGGCCGCGCAGTTGGTCTTGCACCCAGCTCAACACCGTCTGGGCGTCCTGGGTTTCCTTGCCCGCGTAATCGCGCACCAACGCCCGATAGGCGGCGAAATCGGCCAACAGGTTCTGTTCCTTCGCCGTCAGATCGTCGGGTGTCCAGAACAGCAAGCGCGGGTCACGTCCGGCCCGGATCAGGTTATCCACAGCATCCCCGGCGGGCGTAGAACTGATGTACACATAAAAATCCTGGCCCGTCTCGGCGCTATTAATATCCAGCAGGGAACCCCCGTGCTGCCCCAGGTGCAGCAGGTTGCGCATCAGTACACGCCCCTCGATCAGGCGACCATGCCAGTTCACGGTGATGTTGGTCTGGCTTTCGGGGGCGATTTCCCGAAAGATAGAGCGCACCCCGTGGCCCAAATCGAGCCGCATCAGGCCAGTTTGCGCCTGCCAGCCATCCAGGCTTAACAAGGCCTCCCAGGCCTGTTTCCGCTCTCGTTCATCCCCTTCGACATCGGCGCGCGCCTTGCGGTAAAGCTCGTGAGGTAACACCCCGCCCTGGTCCACCTGGAACCGAAAGCGATCTCCCTCCTTCTTGATCTGCACCAACTCGACCTCCACCCGGTCGATCAGCACCTTGTAATGGTCCAGGTTGTCCTGTTGATCGGCCTGTTGGCCTCGTTCATGGTCCTTCCATTCCATCACATGGTTCATCAGTTCCTCGGCGGTCAGTCCATCGGGGCGCAACTGGGCCATATGGTAGAGGAAGAGGGTGCGCACGATCTTGTCGCAACGCGTGCCAAAGACTTTCAGGTGACCTCGGGGGGCAGCGTCGATTTGGTGCCGGGCTTGTTCATAGGCGCGCCAGGCATCAGGCCATTTGGTGCGCAGGCTGGCTACTGCCCGGGTGGTGCCGGAAGGGTCTTCCTCATAATTCACCACATCATCGAACACGGACCAGAGGGTAATTAGCTCGCGCCCGTGGAGCGCCCGTTGCCGTTTGAGCGTTTCCAGCATAAAGTGTAGGGCCGAGCGCACGGTGGTCAGTCTGGTAGAT
>JAAYXX010000498.1 GCA_012515695.1 Chloroflexota bacterium | reverse complement strand
CTGGTGACGGGCCAGCCTCATTATTTTGTCTGGCAGAACTCGCCCAGCTCCTTCCGGGGCGTGCCGCTCGTTGACTATTATGGCAATAGAATCGTCGGCAACCAGGTGGACAGCGTGCATACGTTCCTGGCGGTGAACGGGGCCACGAACGCGCAGGCCCAGGCCGGTCGGTACGAGGTGCGTAATAACGTCGTTTCGGGCCTGGGGGACGCGTTCATCAGCGAGAGCGAGACGGTGGACGGCCCCAATCTGGTGTGCGGCAATATCGTGGGCGACGCGCCGATTGACGAGCCTTGCTACGAGATGATCCCGGCTCCCATGCCTGACGCGGCGGCTTTTCCGCTGGGCGTCGTGGAGGACGGGAACATGGTCAGCGCGTCTACGTTTGGCCCGATGATTGACGACCTGCGCGCCCACCACCTGGACGCCGTCTTTTTCGTCAACACCTGGGCCAGCAGGGCGAATCTGTTGGATATCTCGGACGCTCAAGAGTTTGATGTGTACTATTGCCTCGGCGAGCTGGGAGAGCAATGGTTTGGCCGCGAGGTGACGGAGAACCTGGACACGGCGCGGGCGATTATCTACCCGCAGGTGGACGCCGTGAAGGGGCATCCGAGCTTGAAAGGCTATAACATTCTGGATGAACCCACCAGCAGCCAGAAGGACAAGGTGGCGTTGGCTGTGCAAGCCTACCGGGAGCGTGACCCGGAACGCCTGCTCATGTCCGCGTTGATCGGCATTGAGCGGGCGCGGTCTGTGTTCGCGGCGGCCCAGCCGGACGTGATGCTGCTCGATATTTACCCCTTTCACTATAGCAATCCCCCCTGCGATACGGTGATGCACGCTTTTGGTTACCCCGACGAGGATCTGGTGGATTATATCCGGGCAATTGCCCAGGATAGACCAGCCGGGACACCGTTGTGGGTGATTCTGCAGACGCATAGCTTTCAGGATGAGAGCGGCACATGGCACTTGCGCGCACCAGCAGCGCCCGAGATTCGCGAGGAGCATTGGCTGGCGATTGGCGAAGGCGCGACGGGCATCTTTTGGTTCCTCTATAGCAGCGAGCAGGGTTGGATCGGCTTGAAGGACAACCCTGCTTTGTTTGCTCAGGTCGGGTCATTGGCTCGACGGATCGGGCCACTGCGCGGCTTGCTGATGACGCTACATAAAACCGACGATGAATACAGCGTCATGGGGAGCGTTGGGGCTGCGTATATCAGCACGCTGACGAACGCAGAGGGCAGCGAGAGCTATGTGGTAGTGGTCAACAGGGCGTGTGTGCCGCAACACCTGACGGTTGCCTCTCTCTCCGGGCCACGGCGGTTGCGCGACGTAGAGACGGGCGAGATATACACGACTGGCTCGGCGCTGTTGCTCGCTGGCGGCGATGGGAGGATTTTGCAGGTGTCGCCGGGGGAGTAGTGCGGCGTAGCATTGAAGGGACAAACCTCCCCCCCCGGCTCCCTCTCCAGATTTGGAGAGGGGGAGAAGGGCGGTGGGCTGGGGTGAGGGTGGTTTGGTTCCCTCGCCCTTTGGGAGAGCGCGGCTTTCAGCCGAGCGGCTTTCAGCCGTGCGGCTGAGTACAGCCGAGGGTGAGGGCGGTTTGCCACCCTCGCCCCTTGGGAGAGGGCCGGGGTGAGGGTCTCTGCCGCCAAGGATGGCGGCGGTCCGATTTCGCTGGGCGGTATTGTGTTACCAGCGTGCCCGGTGTCGTGCGTCGAGCGAGTCATAGACTGACAGGAACACCGCCAACATATCCAGTCCCATGTAATAGGGAGTATAGAGCAGGTTTTTCCAGGAAACCCGCTCATTGGCAAGGTGTGCGCCAACTGCCTGACGATATATGCGGTTGGCGAGAGCTATGCTGGCGAGGAGCAACCCCGCCCCCAACGCGATTGGCCCCAAAAGCGGCGTCAGCAGCGGCAGGAGCACCATCAGGCCGTACACGGCGAACGCGGTCGCCACGCTGCGGACGTCTTTCCACATGCGGAATCTCGGGCCGTGGATAAGCAGGTTCTTGTTCCAGCGCCGCCACATGCGGACGTAGGCGCTGGGCGTCTCGGGGTATTCCGTGACGATGCGGCTGTAGGGCGCGGCGTGAATGGTATAGCCCCGTTGCATTAGCACTCTGCTCAGGTAATAGTCTGTGCCGGTGCGAACGGGCGTCCTGAATTCGCCGACGTCCTCCAACACGCTCCGGCTCAAGGCGCAATTGCGCCCCAAGACGCCATCCACGGTGGGGGGCATCTGGTACGACGCCAGGATGTCGCGGAACCACTGGTACTGGACCAGCGGGTAGCCTCGTTGGTCGGCTCTGGGCTGCGAGACGCCTGTCACCACCTGAGCCTCGCCGCGCGCGAGCGGCTCCAGCAGGCGGGCGAAAGCCTCGTCGGAGAACTCGCAGTCCGCGTCGACCAGCAGGATCGTCGTGCCCGTGGCTTGCTCCAGGCAGCGTTGCAGGGCGCGCTGTTTGCCCTCGCCGGGCTGCTGTTCCAACACGGTCACCTGCGGCCCCGCCCAGCGTCGCGCAAGGGCGTAGGTTCCATCCGGTCCACCGGCGCACAGCATCAGCTCTTTGTGCGGGTAACGCAACTGGGTAAAGCTATGCACGTGCCGCTCGATATTCCCCGCCTCATTCCAGGCGGCCACCAGCGCGCTCACCTGTGGCTGGCTGGGCCATGCTTCCGGCGGAACGAACGCCGGGAGCGGCGGGTTGGCCCAGCGCGCGCTATCCTGCCGCCACCGCCTCCAGGTGTTGAGGCTGACGCCCACAATGCCCGCAAGCGTCAGCACCGTTACGTAGGAGCGAACCAGCTCGATTACTTGCGCGATCAGGTCAAGCAACACGCTTACACTCGCTCGCCCATCAGATCAACGCAACCAGAACGCGGGGGACGCGGTTTCGGCCCACGGGTTGCCCTTTTGCCAGCGATAGCAGAGCCGCCCGCGAGTCGAGATTTCCAGCTTTTCCGGGGTCTCGATCAGGTGCATGGGCTGTCCTTGAAAGGCGCACGCCGTCTCAAAGGGGGCGCTTGTGCCGGTGGGTAGCTCGCCGCTGACGTGGGCCGCCAGATAGCGAAACGCCTTGTCACACCACCCCGCCACGTGCAGCACGTCGCGCACATCGGGCACGGAGGCCGGACGCGCGCCCGCCGCCTGCCTGCCAAAGCCGCGCGCCGTCTGGATGCCGCCCGACGCGTCCTGGCCGCGCAGCAGCCATTCCTCGGTGGCGCTCAGGTCGCCGTCCCAGCCGTAGGGCCGCAATTCGTCCGCAGCGCGCAGCACATCGCCAAGGGGCGCAATCCAGGCCGGGTAGCGGTTGATGCGCTGGTTCGGGTAGACCACTGTGGGGAGGGAGCCATCCTCTTGGAGCCATTGCGCGATGAACGTCATGGCCCGCAGCGCGCTGGCAGCATATCGCTCGTCATTGGTCCAGCGATAGCCGCGCAACAGCGCCGGGATGCAGCGGGAAATATAGTAAGGGAAGTACTTTTCGATGCGCCGGTGGTTCAGGGTGCTCTGCGCGATTGCGCCATCGAGCCACGACTGCCCCTGCACCTGATGGGCCATAACCCGGTGGAGCGTCGGGAGGGCGTAGCGTTCCGCCCACATCTCGTTGCCGGTTAACTCGGAGAGCAGGAACATCGCTTCGGCGGCGGTTGCCGCTTTGTTGGGCACGAACGCGTCGGCTCTGGGGTCGTCGGCAAACGCCTGTATCTCGGCGTTCCACAGTTGCGCGATGTAAAAAGACCGCAGGTTGTACTCGGCGCGCACCGCATAGGTTTCCCAGCCGCGCTGCCCCGCCTGCCGCAGCGCCATCGCCAGCGCCAACAAGCTGGCGTCGCAGGCCGCTTCATGCGGAGTGCCCGCAGTGGCCGGGTTGATCTCGAACGCCGAGGCGGTATAGTGTCCACTGGCAAGCTGGCCTGCGACGAGGTCGTCGCCTGCCCGGCGGGCCTTGGCGAGCCAGCGCGCATTGCCCGTCCGCTCCCAGAGCGTGAGATAGCCCATCATCAGCCCTTCATAGCGCCAATCCAGCCCTGCGCCAGTATACAGGAGGCTTTGCTGCCACCAGTGGGCAACGGGGCCGCCATAGCCGCCCGGCCCCCGCATATGCTCGAACCAGGCGTCGAGTGCTGCAACGGCGTCCTTGACGGCGTCATTGACGGCGCCAACGATGGCACCAATAGCGGCCTCGTTGGCGCGCTTGGCGGAAATCTCGGGTGTGGTCATTCGCGTACCCTCGTGGCGATGAGCAGCGCGACGGTAGAGAGCGCGGCGAGCGGCCCGCGCGCGCAATAGCGCAGACGCGCCGCAAAGTGCAACGGGTCGCCCAGGTCGGGGCGGCCCCGCCGCTCAAGCTGTTGGCTCATCCTGTTCAATCCCATTGCCATCATCGTATGGATGCCATAGGCTGCATCCAGCCGCAAGCCCGCCCGCGCCAGCGCGCCTTGCAGTTGGCGAACGCCTCCCAGCCGTGTGCCCAGTGCGCGGATATTCCAGGCGCGCCGGGTGGGCAGGAGAAGCGCCAGGGGCCGGGAGAGCAGGACGATCAGTTGGCCGTTCTCAGCGAGGCGAGCGACGAGCGAGGCGAGGTCTGCCTGCCAGGTGTCGGCCAGTGGTTCGATCCAGAGCGCGGCGTCGTTGGTGGGCGAGTCGGCGGCGGACGGTGGCAGCCCCTCCCTTGCCAGTGGCGGGGCCTGACACAGCACCAGGGGGGCCTGCGCCCCGGCCAGCAGCGACATGGCGGCGTCGAGCGCATAGCGATAGTCTAGCAGGCCAAGGGTTGAGACGCTTTGGCCGCCATAGGGCCGCGACTGGACGCTATCCGGATCTGCCAGGGTCAACGCAAGACCTCCCGGTAAATCGTCTCCAGGCGCGCACCGATCACCGGCCAGGCATAGCGAGCCTGCACCTTGGCGCGTCCGCGTTGGCCCATTGCCTGCCGCGTGGCTTCGTCGGCCAGGATTTGCTGGATGGCGGCGGCGAGGGCCGCAGGATCGCCAGCATCCACCAGCAGGCCGTCGCTGCCATGCTCGACAACAGTCCGCACGCCGGGGATATTGGCCGCGATGACGGGCGTGCCGCAAGCCAGCGATTCGACGAGCGCCAGGCCAAAGGATTCGGGCGGCGTCGAGGGCATGACGGTCAGGTGCGCGGCGCGAAAGAGCGGGGGCATTGCCTCGTGGCCCACCGACCCGACGAACACGATGCGCCCGGTGAGGCCGAGCGCGTGCGCCTCCTGTTCATAGCCTGCGCGCAAATCCCCATCTCCCACCACGAGCAGGTATACCTCTGGCGGCAGGTGTTTGGCGGCCTGCAAGAGCCGATCCAGCCTTTTGAAATGGTGGGCGCGGTCTAGCGCTGCGACAAAGAGCGCGACCCTGGCGTCTGGGGGGATGCCATACGCCGCGAGGTCCGCAGCCGGACCGGATGGGCAAAAGTGGTCTACGTCCACGCCGTTGGGCAGTTCGACGGCCACCTCGCGCCGGTTGCCCAGCGCCTGCCCCAGGTTGCTGGCGTGGTAGTGGTCGAGCGACACGGCGCAGACACGCGCCGCGCTGGATACAGTCAGCGCAGCCGACGCCCGTTGATAAAGGGCCAGAATGGCCGCTCGCGTCCCGTCGCCGATCAGGTCATTGTGAAACGAGATGACCAGAGGCGCATGGTATAGGGCTGAGGCAGCGCGGGCCATCTCGGCGCCCAGGATAAACGGGTAGTGCAGGTGGATCAGGTCAAAGCCGCGCAGGGCGCTCACGATGCCGGGCAGGATGGGCGCGTTGCCGATTTGCAGCAGCGCGGGCAGGCGATGGATATGCATACCGTCGGCCAGCTCGGTTCGTGGCGCTCCGCGCATGGCGGCGGTGAAAACGTCCACCGCGTGCCCGCGCCGGGCCAACTCGCGGGCATGGTAATAGCAGACGTTGCCAGTTCCCCCTTGATATGGGCGAAAAGTCGCCGTTACATGGGCCACATGCATTGTATCATTGCTCCATCACCGCTAGAGCAATCCGCTGCGACACCAGAAACAAGGGGTCGAGCAGCGCATGGGCCAGGCGGGCGGCTGCGCTGTCTCCCGTCTGCTCGTATGTCAGGCGATGGGTGCAGCAGGCGAGCAGATCACGGTCGCTGATGCGTCGTAGGGCTTGCGTTTGTTTCCGTTTCTCCATCACCTGGGGCCAGTGCCGCACGATCCACGCATAGGCTCGCAGCTTGTTCTGCAGGCGGTTTGGTTCGCGCAAAAGCACAAATCCCCAGGTGACGGTTTCAGCCAGCAGCAGAACGGGCAACAGGCCGAGCAATGTGCGCCAGCGCAATGTCTTGAGCAGCATCAGGTAGCGGTTCCGCTCCTGGTAAAAGGTCTTCTGCGGGCCAAAGCGCAGGGCATAGTCGTGGTAGACGATGGAATCGGGCACATACAGGGGATGGTCGCCCAGCAGGCGCGCCCGCCACGACAGGTCGGTGTCTTCCATGTAGAGGAAAAAGGACTCGTCAAACCCGCCAAGCAACTCGTAAATCTCGCGGCGCATGGCGAACGCCGCGCCCGAGACCGCGCCCACTTCGGCTGGCTCGTTGAGCATGTCCGCGGGCAGGCCCAACCCGCGACAGAGCGTCAACCCGCTGGCGTGCGTGTCATTGCCGCAGGTGTTAATGCGCCCCCGGTCGTTGAGCAGCAGGATTTTGGACGTGACTGTCCCGACCTGCGGGTTCTCGTCCAGCGCGGCAAGCAGCGCATCCAACCAGCCGGGGTTAACCAGGGTGTCTGGGTTCAGGAACACCAGGTATTCCCCGGTGCTAACCCGCATGCCCAGGTTGTTGCCCCCGCCAAAGCCTAGATTGGTCTTGCTGCGGATGACGCGCACGTCGGGAAAAGTCTGCTCTACGGCGTCGGCGCTGCCGTCTGTCGAGGCGTTGTCCACCAGGATAACCTCATCGTTGGCAGAGCAGCTTGGCATCAGGGAGCCGATGCATTGTATCAGTTCCTCGCCGCCGTTATAGTTGACGACGATGACGCTGGCGCGTGTGGCCTGTGGTTGCTGTACATGGCTCATAGGGCGTCAAGAGGTGCGATTCAAGAGGTCGAGCAGCAGGCCGCGAATCGAGTGCAGAATGAGGCCAGCGAAAAAGCTCAATGCGCCGAGCGTGATCAACAGGGTGCTCACCAATACATAGCCCGCCGACAGGATTTGGCGCTGGTTATAGAAGCTGATGCTCTGCGCTCCCCATATCAGGCCAATCGCCAATAGAATCGTTCCGGGCACGCCAAAGTAGAGCAGGGGGCGATGTTGGCCGACCAGCCGCAGAATGCCGCCCAAGACTGTCAGCCCTTGCGAGATGACAGAGCGCTTGGGTTTATCCAGGTATTTGATCGTGATGGGGACTTCGCAGACGCGTAAATTGCAGTCGCTCGCCAAGAATTGCATCTCGGATTCGACGGAAAAGCCCTTGGAGCTAAGGGAAAGCGCATCCAGCGCCCGCCGCGAGAACGCCCGGAACCCGCTTTGCGAGTCCGTGACGGCCACTCCGGAGAGCTGGTTCGTTATCAGGTTGAAGAAGCGATGGCCCCAGACTCGGCGCTGCGGCACGTCGGACGTGTTTTCCAGGTAGCGGGAGCCTACCACTATATCTGCCTGACCGTCCAGAATGGGCTGGATCACCAGGCACAACTCTTCGGGAAAATGCTGTCCATCACCGTCCAGGGTGACGATGGCATCGGCGGCCAGTTCGCGCGCCCGGTGAAAGCCGGTGTTCAGCGCGGCCCCTTTGCCCTGGTTCTGCTCGTGGCGGATGACTTCAGCCCCGGCTGCTTTGGCTACAGCCGCGGTGCCATCCGTTGAGCCATCATCAACCACAAGGACGGTACTGGCGTATTCCTTGGTCTTGAGGACGACGCTGCCGATAAAGCGCTCCTCATTATAGACGGGGACAATGGCTACGATCTTGGGCGCATCGGCGCGCCTGGATTCTGAAGGCTGATCGTCGGCAAGGACGGGGGCCAGCGGGTCTATTTCCTCTTGAGTCATTGTCACTTCGGACACAGTTCAACTCCCTCTTTATATTGCTGTGGCAGAAGAGCGGGGAGGGAAGCCAAGAAGAGGTCTCTTCTGTCACCAAGGCATGCTCCGCCATTCCGACACGCGGGTGTCGGCTTTTGTGGATGCTAGTTTGTACGAACCGTTTGATTGATGCAGGTGATCAGATGGGGTGACGAGAGAAGGAGTCGGAGTAAGACAATCTGTCTGGGTGTCAGGCCCAGTTCTCGACAAGCATGCTACTCAACGACGAAATGAGCGTAGGATAAAAGAAACACACAGGCACCAGCCAACAATTCCACCGGACCTTGGATTGAAGATGCTCGTGCGGGTTGGCCGTTGCTGCTTGAGGGGAGATAACGTCGTGTGATCAAAGCGAGGGCATAGCTTATAGACTCATCTTGGGCAATTCTAGCAGAAATGCCCGATGTTGGCAAAAAAGCATATCCTCTGTTTGAAACAAGGTCTTGCGCGCCCGCATCCAACCGGGTATGCTGGGGTTGTCTACTTTGCCTCTGTGCGTCCTAGTCAAGGGAGGGGAACGATGACCCAGCCCAACGCCCCGCGTTTCGAGGGCGAGCTACGCATCTCACCTCGGCCGGTGCTCGCCCTGCTATTGATCGCCGGTGTGCTGCTGGCGATCCTGGCCAGACACACAACCCGCGATGGAGTCTTGTTGAACTTTGTGACCGTCCTGTGGGGGCTGGTCACGGTGGTCTGGTTTATCCAAACCTGGCGCCCCCATATTGGCCGGTGGGTGCTTATTGGCGTGCTGAACGTGATTGTCCTGCTCTTGTACTATTGGGTGGGTATGCAGGGCGCGTTGAGCCTGCTGGCTACCATTCCTATGCTGGCGACCGGGGTGCTTGGTGTTGGCGTGGGCATCGGCGTGGCGATAGCCGAGACGCTGCTGCTCGCGACGATGGGCCTCTATCCCCCCATGCGGGCCGACCTCGGCCAGGTGTTGACTGCCCTGATCGTGTTGTGGAGCGTGATGGCTACCTTGCAGTGGGTCTATCGGCGAGTAACCGGGCTGGCCTTGTGGTGTTGGGGGTATTTTCAGCACGCCCAGGAACTGCTTACCGAAGCGCGCAACCGCCAGGTAGAGCTAAAACAGTCCATTGAGGCGCTGGAACACCTGAACCGCCAGCTTGCGCTGTCCAATGAAAAGATCGCGGCGCTGCGCCGTATTGCCGAAGAAGCCCAACGCACCAAGGCGGCTTTTGTGGCGAACGTAAGCCACGAGTTTCGCACGCCCCTGAATGTGATCATCGGCCTCGCCCAGTTGATGACCGAGACGCCCTATATCTATGGCGAGGGGTTGCCCGACGCGCTGACGGAAGACCTGGATGTGCTGCGTCGCAACTGCGAGCACCTGTCGGGGATGATTGACGATGTGCTGGACCTGAGCCGCGTGGAATCGGGACACCTGGCCTTGCACCGCGAGCGGGTGGACCTTGTCGCTGTCGTGGACAGGGCGCTCACCGTGGTAGGCCCGCTGTTGGAGCGCAAGGGGCTGTGGCTGCGGAAAAAGCTGCCCGAATCCCTCGAGGTGGACTGTGATTGCACCAGGATGCGCCAGGTGATCTTGAATCTGGTAGGCAACGCCACGCGTTTCACCGAGCGGGGCGGCATTACCGTCGAGATGGCGCAGCAGGACGGGAGCGTTGTGGTCAGCGTCCGTGACACTGGCCCCGGCATTTCCCCGGACATGGTGGAGCGCATCTTTCAGCCCTTCTATCGCGTTGGGGATGGCAGCTTGCAGCCGGGCGGTAGCGGCCTGGGGCTGAGTATCACCAAGCAGTTTGTCGAGCTACACGGCGGCCAATTGTGGGTCGAGAGTGTGTTGGGCCAGGGCAGCACCTTTTCCTTTCGGCTGCCTCTCAGTTCCCCATTGGACCCGCTGGAGCGGGTGCATGGCTGGATCAACGAGGGGTGGATGGAGCGCAGTCCCCGCGTGGGCGCGGGGGGCGTTCGCCTGCGTGAGCGGGTTATCGTCTGCGACCCGAAAGCCAGCGCGTCTCTCTGCCAGTTGTTTTCGCGCCACCAGCCCGATGTCGAGTTTGTGCCTGCCGCAACTGTTGGAGCGGTGACCCAGGCCCTGGCGAGTTGCCCGGCGCAGCTTGTCATGGTAAACGCGACCCACGCCGAGCAACTGACGGCGCTTTTGGCTGAGGCTCGCGCCGCCATCCCCGACACACCTCTGATGGGCTGCTCGCTGCCGCCGATCCTGGAGCGGGCCACTCGCAGCGGGGCAATGGGCTATCTGATCAAGCCTATCCGGCGCGAAGACCTGACTGCCGCGCTGGATTCGCTCGGCTTGACGCTGCGCCATGTGCTGATTGTGGAGGATAACGCGGACGCCATGCACCTGCTGGCGATGATGCTGAACACCATTGACGAGACCCTGCGGATTAGCACGGCGACGAGCGGGCAAGAGGCGCTGGAGCGGCTGGGCGACGAGCGCCCTGACCTGATGTTGCTGGACATCGTGCTGCCGGATATTGACGGGTGGCAACTGTTGGATGCCAAGAACGCCGATGACGCCCTGCGCGACATCCCCGTTCTGATCATCTCGGCGCAAGACCCGCAAGAATCCCCGCCGACTACCGAGTGGTTGCAGATTGCGATGAGCCGGGGGCTGTCGGTCAGTGAGGTATTGCGCTGTGGTCGTCAGGCGGCGCGTGCCTTGTTGTACCCTGCCGAAGAGCCTGATTGAGAGCCTGGAGGAATTGGCGGGGCCGCACTGGCTTGGCGAGAAATCCGCTGGCGCCAAGCGATAGGGCCAGCTCTTCTTCGCGCACCACGGAGCAAACGACCAGGGGAATCTTGCGCCCCACCGGATGCTGGCGGAGGGTGGTAAGCACCTCCCAACCGTCTATATCGGGCAGCATCACATCCAACACGATGAGGTCGAAATGTTGTTGCTCGACCAACGGGATCACCTCGCTGCCGTGGGAGGTGTGGACAAGCTCATAGCGCGTGCCAGCCGTGTATCGCCGGTAGACGTGAACCAGGTCGAGGTTGTCGTCCACCAGGAGCACGCGGGCGGTCATGACGCGTGGGAGGGCGATGTGGATGGTGGCGGGGTCGTCTGGCGACTGTGTCATGGTTCCGCCTGTGGTGGCGAGAATCTCGGAGATGAGCATATCTTGCAGCGCCTGCGCGCAAACTGGCCTGTCTGCGGCGATATGGATTACCACCCATTCCCCCTCGGCATGGGCAGCCAGGGCGATCTCGCCGCCAGACAGCCCTTCTGCCAGCAAGGTGAGCATGTGAATGAGGAGCTGGCGCAAGGCGGAGGGGTGAATGGCAGCCTGGAGGTTGGCTGGCAGCGCCACGTCTGGCGCGAGCCGCAGGCGAGTATTGGCATCTGCCAGCAAAGGCCCGGCCAGGTGTATGGTTCGCTCGATCGTCTCAGCCACGGGCGAGAGCTGGTCTGGCGCACTCTCTTGAAGGGCCGCCATTTCGCGGCGCACCTGGGTGCGTTCGTTCGTTGGGGTAGTGCCGTTGGCGCTTTCCAGGGCGCGGGCCGGGGGCGCTGAGGGGGGCGGGGTTTCCGGTGGTTGCTCGCGGAAGCGGTTTTTAAAAAGGCGTTCCGCCAGCACGCGCAGGGCTTCGCCTTGCTCGCGGCGAATGTGGCGCGATGTCAGCCCCAAGAGGGCCGCCGTCTCTTCCTGGGTCAGCCCCTTGATAAAGCGATAGTAGAGCAAGTCATAGATGCGCCAGGCTCGCGTCTGTGGGGGCACCTCTTTGCCTGGCTCTAGATCGTGAATGGCCTGGATGAGGGCATCCCGGATGGGCTGGGCGCCCACCGTCGGGCTTTGGCCCAGGGCCAGGCATAGCGGCGGTGGGGGGGTGTACGATGGATCATACAGATGCCCTAATGCGTCTCGCAAGAGGCTCAGGTCGAAAGAGTCTATGGTTCCCACGCGGCGATGTCCTTTGGATGTCCTACAGGAGTCCTAGCGCTGTCCTCTGCGAGTCACCCCTGTGCCCTATACGCGACTTCTGGGGATATGCTAGAATGAACATATACTCACAGAGCTATTGTACCATCGGGTGGGTTGTTACACAATTGGAAGGGGGTGATAGCTGGCCGCCATGCGCCGAATGCTCGGCGCAATGTACTCTTCCTGTAAGCATGTTGTCCGTGTGTACTTGAGAATCGGCAATGAACGGCATTGCCAGAGATCAACGTAGACTGTTGTGCATTGCAGATCATCGTGGAGG
>JAAYXX010000497.1 GCA_012515695.1 Chloroflexota bacterium | reverse complement strand
TAGGCAGTTGAAACTGCACCAACGTTTGCAAAGCCTGCCTTCGCAGGCTAGGGAACGAGTCCACGAAGGTGGACGCGCCAGCAAGCTGGCGATGCAATTGGTTGCCGCGGTTTCAACCGCCCATCCCAAAGGCTGTTACCGAACCAATTTATAAAACTCGTTGAAAAAGAGAATACGATAGTTAACCACGAAAAGGCTTATTCTATAGGTGTACCCCGGCAGTGGGTAGATGAGGGGCTTTTCGTGGCTAGTTGCGACTCGGTGATAGGAGAGCCACATGTGCACGCAAGAGCGTAAACGGTTAGGCGCTCCGCCGGAACCCATTCCGGGCCGGATTTCCGTGGTTGGCGTCTGTTCCTCTGGCAAGACCACCCTGGTGGAGCAGCTCCAAGCCCTGGGCTATGACGCCCGCCAGACCGGTCAGGAGCATTCGCACGTCCCCGATATGTGGCAGCGCATTTCCCGCCCTCAAGTATTGATCTACCTCGATGTCTCCCTTCCGGTTGCCCGGCAGCGTGGGCAGAATTACGAATCTGGCTATTACGACGAGCAGCGCCGTCGCCTGGCACATGCCCGCCAGCATAGCGACTTGTTTATCGACACGACTCACTTGACGCCGCAGCAGATTCTAGAGCAGGCGCTGGCCGCCCTGCAGCGGATGGACGTCGAGCCATCTTGATGTTTTCCGGCCTCTGCAATATGGCAGCCGCGCCTGCTGGCGGCCCCGGTACAGAATGTTGTTGACAATTTGGAGCGGCGCTCTTACCATACAGCGCATGCACTACCTAGAACACCGATACAGGGGGCAACATGGCACTTGTCGCGCAGGATATTCACGAGCATTTCCGTTCAGTGGGAACCTGGGTCAACTGGCAGGGTGGCACGTGCGACGGTTTCAAGTATGGCGACCCGCAGACCGTGGTGCGTGGGATTGCGGTAGCGTGGCAATCGACGCAGGCCGCCCTGGAAGAGGCCCACGCTCAAGGTTGCAACTTGTTCATCACCCACGAGCCTACGTTTTACAGCCACATGGACGACGACGCCATCGCGCTGGCTACCCGGCCCGCCCAACGCAAGCAGGCTTTTCTGGATGAAACCGGCATGGTCGTCTATCGCTGCCACGATGTGTGGGACGTCTTTCCGGAAATCGGCATCGTGGACGCCTGGGGCGAGTTCCTCGAACTGGGGCAGCCCGTTGTCCGCTCGGGTTACTATCGGGTATACGAGGTTCCACGCACCACAGCCTGGGAACTGGCCCGGCGCGTGGGCCAGCGAGTCGCCCAGTTTGGCGAACAGTCGGTGCAGTTCACGGGCAAACGCTGGCGCATCGTAGAGCGCCTGGCGATAGGCACGGGCGCGATTACCCAGGTGCAGCAGATGGTAGACCTGGGCGCGGACGTGGTGCTGGCTACCGACGATGGCATGAGCTACTGGCGCGACGGCAGTTGGATGGCGGACGCGGACGTACCAATGATCGTTGTCAACCACATGACTTCTGAAATTCCTGGCCTGCAAAAGCTGGAGAGCTATTTACAAGAGCAGTTCCCCGACGTGCCGGTGCGGTTTGTGGGGCCAATCTGCTCGTTTGAAATCCTGGCAAAAGAGATTTTCCGCGACCCGCTCATCCAGATGCGCCGCGACACGTTGGACGACCTGCCGCCCCTGGTCATCCCAGAGGGCTATACCCTGCGCCCCATGCAGGCCGACGAGGCGTGGGCCTATCTGGCCGTGATGAACCGCTCGAACTACTCGAACGAGATCGGCGAGGACTGGTTCAAGACGACCTATAGCAACGACCCGGAATACGACCCGTCTTTTCTTCAGATCATCTGGAAGGGCGACCAGCCTGTGGCGGCGGCGGGGGCCTGGCATCGGGAAATTGACGGCGAGCGTTGGGGGATGATCCATTGGGTAGGCGCGTTGGATACCGAGCGCGGGCGCGGGCTGGGCAAAGCCGTCGTGTTGGCGGCCCTCTGGCGGCTGAAGGAGCGCGGCTTTGACAAGGCCATGCTCGGCACGCAGGGGTGGCGCCTGCCTGCCATTCAAACCTACCTGCGGCTCGGCTTTCGCCCCTGGCCTCGCGAGAACTCGACGCAAGAGATGTGGGACCGCGTGCTGGCCGACCTGGAAGCGTGGCGAGCCGAGAACAAGTTGCCATAAAGCTGGCCTGTGGTACAATAGAGTACCAGTGTATTGTATTCCATAAAGGATTCCGTGGTTCATGCCTATTCGCGTATTGCCTCCCGATGTGGCGGCCAAGATCGCCGCTGGTGAAGTGGTTGAGCGCCCGGTGTCTGTGGCGAAGGAATTGCTGGAAAACGCCATAGACGCCGGGGCCGATGATGTCCAGGTCGAGATCGTCCAGGGCGGGCGACGGATGATTCGGGTGATTGATAACGGCTGCGGGATTGCTGCGTCCGAAGTGGAGCTGGCCCTGACGCGCCATGCTACCAGCAAGCTCCGCTCGGCGGAAGACCTGCAGCGCATCCGCACGCTGG
>JAAYXX010000496.1 GCA_012515695.1 Chloroflexota bacterium | reverse complement strand
TTGGCCCCATCGAGACGGACAGGCTGTGGCCCATCCATCGCCCACCCCCTACCTTTAGCGAACAATCTCCCGAAATCGAGGTATTCGAAACGGGCCTCAAAGCCATTGATCTGATTGCCCCCTTCCCCCGTGGTGGCAAAATCGGCATCTTTGGCGGGGCGGGCGTGGGCAAAACCGTCATCATCTACGAGCTGATCCGCAACATCGCCTACGAGCATGGCGGCTACTCGGTTTTCACCGGCGTGGGAGAGCGCAGCCGCGAAGGCAACGACCTGTGGAACGATACGCAAGAAGCGGGCGTCTTGGATAAGACAGCCCTGGTGCTCGGCCAGATGAACGAGCCGCCGGGGGTGCGCGCCCGCGTCGCGCTCACCGGCCTGACCATCGCAGAGAGCTTTCGCGATGAGGGGATGGATGTCCTGCTGTTCATTGACAACATCTACCGTTTTGTCCTGGCGGGAACCGAAGTATCCGCGCTGCTGGGGCGTGTGCCCTCCGCCGTGGGCTATCAGCCCACGCTGGCCGCCGAGGTGGGCGCCCTGGAAGAGCGCATCACCTCCACCGCGCGCGGCTCGATCACGTCCGTGCAGGCCGTGTACGTCCCGGCGGACGACTTTACCGACCCGGCGCCCGCCACCGTGTTCGCCCACCTGGACGCTACCGTCTCGCTGGATCGCTCCATCGCCGAGCTGGGCATTTTCCCGGCGATGGACCCGCTGGCCTCGGCTTCGCGCATCCTGGAACCCTCCATCGTCGGCGAGGAGCATTACCGCACCGCCCGCGATGTGCAGGCGGTGCTCCAACGCTACCGGGATTTGCAGGATATTATCGCCATCCTCGGCCTGGAGGAATTGAGCGCCGAAGACCGGCTGACCGTGTCCAGAGCGCGCAAGGTGCAGCGGTTCCTGTCGCAGCCCATGTTCGTGGCGGCCCAGTTCACCAACCGCGAGGGGCGCTATGTGCCGATCAGCGAGACAGTGCGAGGCTTTCGCGCCATCCTGGACGGCCAGGTGGACCACTTCCCAGAGCAGGCATTCTATATGCAGGGCACCATTGACGACGTAATAGCCGCCGCGAACAAGATGTAACATGAGCGCCAACGACGCCGAAACCGAAATCCAACAACCTTCCCGATTGCACGTCGTTATTGTCACCGGCGACAAAGCAGTGTATGATGGCATAGCAGACCGGATCATTGCTCCGGCCCTCAGCGGGCAGATCACCGTACTATGTCATCACGCCCCCCTGCTGGCGGCCCTGGAACCGGGCGAGCTTATCGTCCGGGTGGGAGACAGCGAAGAGGATTTCGCCATCGGTGGAGGCTTTATCGAGGTGCGCGACAACCAGGTCATCGTGCTGGCGGACACGATAGAACGGGCCAAAGAGATTGACGTGGCCCGCGCGGAAGCAGCCCGACGCCGGGCGCAAATGCTGATTCGCATGTACCGCAACCGGCCTGAATACGCCGCCGCCGCCCAGGCCCTGCGCCGCTCGCGAGCGCGGCTGCAAGTGGCCCATCGCCAGGCTTCTCGCCGCTCTCATCGCGGCTAACGGCTCGCTAACCTGAATCAAATACGCAGGCCATAGCGACAACTACCGTATGGCGCTGCCATACATGGTTGCCGGCGCCAACATAGTTGTCGGCGACAGCTATGGCGCAATGCGTTACCCTTATGAGGCATGTGAGCAACCTGTATAGATCATTTCTGTGCGAGGATGAGACAATGCCATTAACTATAGAAGGAAAGCACCCTCTCAAGGGCGAAGTAGAGATTATCGGCGCAAAGAACGCCGTGCTGCCGATCATGGCGGCCACCCTGCTTACTGCTGATGAGTGTTTATTGGAGAACGTACCGTATATCGAGGATATTCGCAACATGGTCAAGGTGCTGCAACACCTCGGTGTCGCAGCGCGCTTTGAGGGGCCGAATGTGTTGCGTATCAAGGCCACCCGCATCTCCAAAGCCTATCTGCCCAGGGAACTCGCGCAAAAGATGCGCGCCAGCTTTTTGGTCGTCGGCCCCCTGTTGGCGCGTTTCGGCCAGGCCCGCGCCCCCCATCCCGGCGGTTGCGCCATCGGAACCCGCCCCGTCAGCGTAGACCTGAAAGGCTTTCAGACGATGGGCAGCGAGTTGGATCTATCAGATGGCGACTATGTGCTACAGGCTCCCCGGCTCAAAGGCGAACGCCTGATCCTGGACTACCCCAGCCATACCGGCACAGAAAACCTGATGATGGCGGCCTGCCTGGCGGCTGGCACCACGATCATCGAGAACGCGTCTATCGAGCCAGAAGTGATTGATCTGGCGAATTTCCTGTGCGCGATGGGCGCGCGCGTGCATGGGGCCGGAACCAGCACCATCCAGATCGAGGGCACGCCCCGGCTACATGGCGCAGCCTACCGCATTATGCCCGACCGAATGGAGGCGGGCACCTTTGCGCTGGCCGCGCTGATTACCGGCGGCTCGGTGCGTATGGACGGCTCTGTCTCCCCCTACCTGGGCGCGCTGACCAACAAGATGCGTAGCGCAGGCGCCGAGGTCATAGACACCAGGGAATGCTACGAGGTGCGCGCCCCCGAGGTGCTCATGCCCACGGATATCCAGACCTACCCCTACCCTGGCTTTCCCACCGACCTGCAAGCGCCCTTTACCACCACCATGACCCAGGCCAACGGCAACAGCTCTATCTATGAGACCATGTTCGATGGCCGCCTGGGCTATGTCACCGAACTGGTCAACATGGGCGCGCGCATTGACGTCTCCGAGTCGGGGCGCATGGCGATGGTCCACGGGCCAACCCCGTTAAAGGGCGCGCAGGTCTCGGCGCTGGATATTCGCTCAGGAGCAGCCCTTATCCTGGCCGCCCTGGCTGCGGAAGGCTCTACCACCATCCAAAACGTGCTCTATATTGATCGCGGCTATCAGGATATTGACGTCAAGCTGCAACAACTGGGCAGCGTCATCGCACGAACGGAGGAAGAGGCACGCCTGTGCCCCGCTGCCAACTGCGAAGAACCCGTAGAGTGGGGGATCGCGCCGCTACAGTATCAATAATTGTCCAATCTCCTTCTTTATGCTATCATAGAACAACGTCACCTTTACGGATCCGCACTAGGAGGGCCGATGTTCGGCAAGCAGATAGGTATCGACCTGGGAACTGTCAACGTTATTGTACACGTACGTGGCAAAGGAATCGTCCTGAGAGAACCCTCCGTAGTTGCCATTTCTCTGGTTGATAACAAGATACTTGCGGTCGGCGACGAAGCGCGCGCCATGTTGGGGCGGACCCCCGAAACAATCGAGGTCTCCCGGCCCATGCAAAACGGCGTCATCGCCGACTATGTCGTTACCGAAGCTATGCTGCGGTACTTTATCTCCAAAGTATGTAACCGTCTTGAGCGCCGCCCAGAAGTTATGATTAGCGTCCCCGTAGGCGTCACCAGCGTGGAAAGCCGCGCCGTGCGCGATGCAGCCCTCCAGGCCGGAGCGCGCGTCGCGTACCTGATCCCCGAACCGCTAGCAGCCGCGCTGGGGGCGGGTATGCCCATCGGCACCCCCACCGGCAACATGATCGTAGATATCGGCGGGGGGGCGTGTGAGGCCGCCGTGATCTCGATGTGTGGTATCGTGGTCTCTAGCTCCATCCGCGTGGCCGGACTCAAGATCGACGATTCCATCGCCGCCTATGTGCGACGCAAGTACAACCTGATCATCGGCGAGCAGACGGCAGAACAGATCAAGATCAGCATTGGCAGCGCCCTGCCGTTGGAAGAAGAGATGAAGATGGAAGTGCGAGGCCGTGACCAAGTACAGGGCCTCCCGCGCACCATCACAATCACCTCCTCCGAAGTCACCGACGCGATGGCCGAGCCGCTGTCCAGCATCGCGACCACCGTTCGCTCGGTGTTGGAGAAAACGCCGCCCGAACTGGCCTCGGATATCATTGACCGCGGCATGGTGATGGCCGGAGGTGGGGCCTTGCTACGCAACCTGGACCGCTATCTGACCGAGGAAACGGGCGTGCCCTGCCATATCGCCGAGAATCCCATCAATTGCACGTCGGTGGGCGCTGGGCGCGGCATCGAACACCTGCCCTTGCTCAAGCGCGCCCTGGAGATGACCTGAGCCGCGTTCGCCCTGGCAATAAAGACACGCGACATGAACTCACCCCCGTGGGTTGATGTCGCGTGTTTTGCTTTCAGGCAGATCCCTGGTGTTACAGGTAATAGGTAATACTCTGGAGATTCACCACCGGGTCAATGTGAGAAACATGCACCTCTGGCGGCAACGCGAGGTTGATGGGCGCATAGTTCAGGATGGCTCGCACACCAGCGGCCACCGCCTGCTCTCCCACCTCTTGCGCGTGTTCGGCGGGAACAGCAAGAATGGCTATGTCGATATGCTTTTCCTTGATCGTGCGCGCCAGCTCGGACATGGGCTGAATGGTCAACCCGTCAATGGCCTGACCAATCTTCTCTGGGTCGTTGTCGAAAACCGCCTCAATATGATAGTTCCAGCGTCGAAAAGTGTGATACTTGACCAGCGCGTGGCCCAATGCGCCCGCGCCAATCAGCACCAGATGCCACTGCTGATCAACGTGCAGGATGCTCTCCAACTGCTCGCGCAAATAGCGCACAGGATAGCCTAGCCCCTGCTTGCCAAACTCGCCAAAGTAGGACAGGTCGCGCCTGATCTGAGCGGGGCTAAAGCCGGTCCACTCACCCAGCTCGGTGGAAGAGACCACCTCCTGGCCGCGATCCTCCATATACGTCAACGTTCGCAGATATAATGGTAGTCGCCGCACGACTACGTCGGGTACTTGCGCTTGGGCCATCGTTCACTCCTGAGTATTGCCACCGAAGAGCATACACTACCACAGTCGCCGATTTCTGGCAAAGCGGCCCATCAATGTAAAGACTTGGCGATGACAGCAGCCCCCTGGCCCCGCAAGCCTCAGGCATACCGCACGCAGCGCGACGCAGCGTCAAAATCCGCCAGTTCCCCCGCGCCAACCGCCGCCACCAGCGCCGCGCCCGTCGCCGCCTCCTCCTGCTCGGCGGGCGTGCGCAGCGGCAAACCAAACCGCTCCGCCAGAATGCCCGCAAACAAGGCATTACGTCGAATGGCGTTGCCCGACCCCACCAGCGCATCCCGTGCCCCCACTACGGGCCGCATCTGGTCATACATGCCATAGAACAACTCGGCCATCCCCTCCAACAGCGCGCGCGCCAGATGCCCAGGGGTCAGGTTATGAGGCGAGATGCCCGTAAACGCCCCGCGCACCTGCGGGTCACTGCGCGAGCCGGTGAACAGCGGCAGGCAGCGCAAGCCATCCGAGCCAGAGGGCACAGCCGCCGCCAACTCGGTCATTCGGTCATACAACTCGCCGTCGCACGACCCGCCAAAGGCCGCGCACACCTGCCGGAACAAGTCTCGCAAATAGGCATAAGAGCGCCCGCCAAACAGCCCCGCCCCCACCAGCAGATAGCGCCCGCCGGGGAAATAGCGCGTGTCCAGGTCGGGCAGCCGCCGGAAGCAGTCCACCACCGCCGAGATTTGCGCGCCCGTGCCCACATTGAGGGCCACGCTGCGCGCCGGTTCGCGCACGCTCCCCAAAAAGCTGGCCTGGTTGTCGCCAATGGCAACATACACCGGCATACCCTGGGGTAGCCCCGTGCGTGCCGCCACGTCCGCCAACAGCGCCCCGGCTTGCGCGCCGGGCAGCCGCACCTCCGGGAACAGCCCCCTGGGCAGACCCAGCCGGTCAATCACCTCCCACGCCCAGTTGCACTCCACAATGTCCATCAGGCCAGAACTGCCGCCATCGGTGGGGTCCGTCGGCGGAACAACGCCGCAGAGCATAGACACCACCACGTCGGGGATAAAGCAGGCCGTCGCGGGAGACGAGGGGAGTTGTCCTTGCTCTTGTAGCCAGAACAGCGTCGGCCCCAGGTATCCGGCGGCTGGCAAACACCCCATTCGCTCAAAGGCGGCGGGTCCCCCGGCCAGCCGGATGAACCGCTGAAGGTACGTCTCGCCCGCTCCGGGGATTTCCTCCAGTGCGCGATGGTCCTGCCAAGTGATGCCCGGCCCCAGCGGGCGAGCATCCGGCCCCAACAACGCCACGCCGTGCATCTGGCCGGTTACGCCCAGCCCACGCAGGTCGTCGGCGCGCTCCCCAACCTGCCGGGCGGTCTCGGCCAACGCCTCCACGATCTGGGCGCGCAGAATATCCAGGTCCAGTTCCGCCCGCCCGCGCGCCCGGTCTGCCGGGGAGCTGCTTTGCGCCGTGTGGGCAACAGTGTGGCGGGCCAACAAATGGCCCGCCTCGACATCTATGATCACCACGCTCAACGTAGTCGTGCCTACGTCCAGCCCTGCATAGAGCGCCATGTCAGTCGTCCTCTCGTTGGGTTCAGCGTCGTTTGAGCGCGTTGCCAGCATCCCAGCCCCGGCCAACACGCTCCCCCAGCTTGTGATAGTACCCATCTGGGGTAAAGATCAGTGGGTCCAGGGCCAGCGCGTCGATCAATTTGCCGTCTGCCAGCAGGGCCTCGTCTACGTGCGTCTCCAGGATTTCCACCAGATAAAAGCCGCCTTCCGCCGCATCCATCTTGCGGATCACCCGACACTCGAAATTGAGCGGGCAATCGGCGATGATCGGCGAAGAGATGACCCGCGAAGGGGCCATCGTCCAGCCGCACGTGCCCGGCTTGTCGGGGTCTTGGCGTCCGCTAACCATCCCGCAGTAGTCCGCACCCGCCACCTGATCGCTGCGGGGGATGTTGACGGTGAAATTGCCCTCCTCCTCGATAAAGGCGCTGGAATAGTGGCTGCCGCCAATGCTCAACGCCATCATCGGCGGCTCGCCGCCCACAATCCCGCCCCAGGCAATTGTCAGAATGTTGGCCGTTCCCTCGCCCGTCTTGACCGCCACCAGCATGGTGGGCATGGGGAAAAGATGGGTTGTCGGCCCCAGTTGCTTCTTGGTCATGCGGTCCCTCCTAGAATTCGATTCCTTCAATGCCCAAAATGGTAATGGGGTTATCCAGCAGCAGCTCCTCAGCCACCTCTAGCGCGTCGTCCATTGTGAACAGCGCCATGTTGGGATGCACCAGGCTGCGCTCCATGCGCTCGGCCAACGCTAGCGCCAGCTCGAACTTGTACATGCGGAACTTGGGCAGGATAAACTCGAGATAGTACGCGTCCGAGAAGTAGCCGATGGACTTGTTGTGAGGCACGACATCCAGGCGGCGGCGAAGCTCGCGGGCGATATCGGTGGGCTGGTTGGAATACCACCAGTGGCCGGAAGGATATACGTTATGTCGAATCCAGGCAGAGGCGGTTAGCTCCAGGCCAGTGGTATCCGACAGCACCGCCGTGGGAAAGCGCACGTCCCAATAGGTGTTGAACAAATAGTCATAGCCCCGCATCGAGTTCACCGAGTTGAACAGGTCGGTGCCAGAGGGCACGCCCTGGTTGTAGGCGTCGCGGTCTACCCCAATCATCAGGTGGAAGGGCTTGCCATACTTGCGGCAAGCGTCCGCCACGCAGTTCATGGCAAAGGCCTGCCAGGCCCGCAGGTCTTGGAAATCCAACGGGTTGCCCGCAATCATCTTTTCCATCAGAGCAACCGCATCCTCGTCTAGCACGTGATCCGTCTGGAAATTGGCGGGGATGGACATGGCGGCATAGCCCATGCCGTGGGCCACAAACTTGTCAAAGATCTTGTCGATGGCGGCTCTAAAATCCTCTATCGTCCGGATGGGCCGCCCCAGGAAATCCCCCAGCTTTTTGCGCTCTATGGGGTCGGGAACCCACAGAATCAACGGCTCTGTCCGCAAGCAGGGGGAATAGAAGGACTTGTCCAGCCCCTCCAGGTCGTCGTCGTACTGGTTGGTCAGGAACACACGCACGATATTGGATTGGGCAATCACCTCTTCCCGCCAATCGGGCGCAGACATCACGTCTACCGAGTGGTCATAGATCATGTCCCAATTCTCAGCATACCAGGCGGCGCGGTCCAGATTGAGCAGCTCCTCAGAAATCGTCATCAGCCAATCATACTGGACAGTATTGCGGATCAGATCCAGTTTGGGCAAAATCACTCGCGTCAGTTCCTTGGGGTCGTCGAATGGGAACTCGCCCCCCTGGAAATCCGCCGAGTTGGTCAGTTCGGTGTAATAGTGGTAACTGAGCAACTCGCCGATGTTGGCGGCTGTGCCGGTCTTCCAGTTCACATGGGTATGCACATCGACGATAGGCATTACGTCGATCAGGTCAAACAGTTCTCTCACCAGCGCTTGATTCATGAGTCTTTCCTTTCTTGCCTCACGCAGCCGACCCGCTTGACCTGGGATCGGCTCCTAGCATGTTACGCCCGCATTATGCCAAGAAGCATGGGTGGACGCAAGTGAAAACCGCCGCCCAAAGGGGATTATCGCGCCTACAATTCCCTCGCGTGGGACGGAACCCCCTCCCCCACGCATTGACAAGCCGGAGCAGATTCTTTACATTACTACCCATCATCGCCATCGCACTCGATCATCCCACCAAAAGGGGTACAGGACTATGCAAGTGATAGAAACAGCATTGCCCGGTGTGCTGATCGTCGAACCCAGCGTGTTCGGCGACAGTCGCGGCTTTTTCTACGAGAGCTATAGCTATCAGCGTTACGTCGAACACGGCATCACCGTCGAGTTTGTGCAGGACAACCATTCCCGTTCGGTACGCGGGGTTGTGCGCGGGCTGCACTACCAGACCGCCCCCGGCCAGGCCAAGCTCGTGCGGGTGGCCGTGGGGTCTGTGTGGGACGTGGCCGTTGATATCCGCTGGGGGTCGCCCACTTTTGGCAAATGGGTAGGCGTGGAACTGTCGGCAGAGAACTATCGGCAGCTATACATCCCCGCCGGGTTTGCCCACGGCTTTTGCGTCACCAGCGACGTGGCCGAGTTTCTCTACAAGGTCAGCAGCTATTATGACGCCGAGCGGGAGCGCGGCATCGCCTGGGATGATCCCGACCTC
>JAAYXX010000495.1 GCA_012515695.1 Chloroflexota bacterium | reverse complement strand
TGCCCACAACTCTGGTCAGCATCCGATACCCTCTGCCCTGATAACGGTGGCGACTCCGTCGCAGCCTACTGGGTACAACCGTTGGGCTGCACAGCTCCCAGGCCCATTCCCCGCCCGCACAAGTACCAGGCTCACACCTTGCCCCGGCTCTCTGAACTTTGCTCTGGCGGGTACTCTCCCTGATCAACGCCTTTATCTCGTTTGTTATCGCCAGAATAGCATAAAACGATCCGGCTGTCAACTGCCATGCGTGGCAGTATCTCACCCGAAACACGGGCTTGGCAGCGGGCGCGCGCAGTACTATACCGTCATAGCAGTTAGCCATCGATGGATACGATTTCTGACTGCTTCGCATGCCTGGCAAGTCGCACCCATGAATCAACCGTCTGCTGTAGGAGGTGGGATATGGGGAAATCGTTTCCTTCATCAACCGGTCGCCGGACGATTCGCGATCAGGTTGCGCGTCACCCGATGATCGCGTTTATCGCTCTGGCCTACGCCATCTCCTGGATAGCCTGGTCCTTGAGCCTCATCGACTTGGGTGTAGCCTATGGATTTGGTGTCATCTTTTCGGCAGGCCCGGCGCTGGCCGCGATGATCGTGTCGGCGCTGCTAAGGCCGGAGCAGTCTGGGGTACCGGCTGGCAAACGTTGGCGATTGTTCGGGATCGTGGGCATCCTGGTTCTAGCAGTGATGGCTGTTCGGAGGCTGTGGATAACACCGGCATGGTTGACTGTCGCCGGTAATGTTACGACGACAGCCCCTTACCCAACCCTCGTGGCGTTTCTGGTAGATGCCTTGGGTGCAGCGGTGGCCGCTTTTGTTCTATCGGGGGTCTACTCGCCAAGACAAGGCGTGCGCGCTCTTTTGCGCTCGCTCGACATGCGCGACCAGCCGGTTCGCTGGTACTGGTGGGTCCTGGCGGTGGGACTCTACCCGGTTATCCTGGCCCTTGGCAATGCCATCTCGGCAGGGCTTGGACTGGCGGTGCCAGCGCCGATATCCACCGGCTTGTGGTATCAACTGGCGCTGGATGTGCTCCTCACGTTCCTCTATCTATTATTCGGCGGCGGTGGCCTCGAAGAACCCGGCTGGCGGGGTTTTGCCCTGCCGCTATTGAAGAAGCGCTATGGCCCCTTGCGTTCGAGCTTGATCCTCGCCGTCGTGTGGGCCTTCTGGCACTGGCCCTTGTTCTGGTCCCAAGGCGCCCCACTGAACGTGGTCTTTTACTTACTCCTGGAGGTGGCCCCGCTTGCGATCCTGTTTACGGCCATACTCAACCGGACGGGAGGCAGCCTCCCCATCGTCATCCTGTTGCATTCCTCCATCAATATAGCGCCGATATTCCTGCCGGTTTCTTTACTCAACACGATCCTGTGGATACTGCTGTCCCTGGGTGTGGCCCTTTGGATGTGGCGAGCGCCACAGGCATTTGCGGTTCGCGAGGCTCCGTCCAGGCCGACATGAACCGGGTCGGCAGGGAACTCGCTCTCTCGTACCGTGTAACGTGCGGTCTCGGATAGCGCACGCAGCCACACCAGAGTGCTGGTGTGACTGCGTTTCGCTGACGTAACTACAGAACCTGGGTAGAAGCCGTTGGGCGCGGCGTTTTCACCACCAACACCTGGAATATTCCTTCGCCCTCATTAAGCAGGCGGTGGGGAATCCGCGCCGGGCTGGGGATCAACGTGCCGCCAGACACCGTTTCCCGCTCCCCGCCAATCTCTACCGTACCTTCCCCTGCCACCACGTAAAAGAAGACATCCACCGGCGTAACGTGTAGCTTGAGCGCTTCGCCGGGCTGAAGCGTGATCAGGTTCACTTGCGCGTGTTCCGTATCGTGCAGCTTGCGTACGCTCACCCCGTGAGGGTTGGCAACTTCGGGGGCCGACATCGCATGAATGATCTGCATTTCCATTCTCCTTGTAGACTGCCTGCGCGCCTTTCCAGCAGGCCTTTGTGTCGCGGGCAACCCGCCCAATCAGTTGCCTACAGCATACCACCTGACCGCCTTTGTGTAATTGACTTTTGTCACACCCCGAACACCCTGGCACCGCTCGTAAAATGAACACCGAAAGGCGAAAAACCCGATTTGACACATCGGTTTTTTTCTGTATAATAATCCCTGTTGAAACGATGCGGGGTGGAGCAGTGGCAGCTCGTTGGGCTCATAACCCAAAGGTCACAGGTTCGAGTCCTGTCCCCGCTACTGGCACAAAGAACGACCGGCGATTTACCGGTCGTTCTTTTTTTGTCCCGCGCTCGACTGGCCCACTATTGGGCCATCGCCCCGCCATTGTGGTCAGGCTCCAGCACCACCTTGACGCAACCATCCGCCTTTTCGCGAAACAGTCGATAGCCATAGGGCGCATCTTCCATCGGCAACCGGTGGGTAATCACAAACGAGGGATCAATCTCGCCTCTCTGTATGCGTTCGAGCAGTGGCCGCAGATAGCGTTGCACATGGGTTTGCCCCATCTTGAGGCTCAGCCCCTTGTTAAAAGCCGCACCAAAGGGGATCGTATCCAAAAAGCCGCCATACACCCCGGCCAGCGACACGACGCCCCCCTTGCGGCAAGCCTGGATGGCCTCGCGCAACGCCACCGGGCGGCCCGTTTCGATTCGCGCGGCCTGCTTGATCCGATCCACCACCGCCAGGACGCTGCCCACGTGGGCTTCCATCCCCACCGCATCGATGCACACATCGGGGCCACGTCCCGCCGTCATCTGCTTGAGGGTTTCGACCACGTCGCGGCCCTCGCGGTTGATCACCTCTGCCCCCGCCTGATCGCGGGCCATCTGCAACCGCTCCTTGATCCGGTCAATGGCGATCACTCGCTCCGCGCCCAGCAGGTAGGCGCTCTTGATAGCCATCTGCCCCACAGGACCGCAGCCCCACACCGCGACTACATCCCCCGGCTGAATGTTCGCCTGTTCCGCGGCCATATAGCCCGTGGGGAAAATATCGGCGAGGGTAATCGCCTGCTCGTCGCTCAGTTCGTCGGGAACCCTGATCGGCCCCACATCGGCATAGGGAACCCGCACATACTCCGCCTGGCCGCCCGCATAGCCGCCGAAAGCGTGCGAATACCCATAGATGCCCGCCGGGGAATACCCATAGAGTGTCTCAGCTATCGCGGCGTTGGGGTTCGAGTTATCACACAGCGACCACTGCTCGCTCTCACAAAAAGAGCACGCGCCGCACGAAATGGCAAAAGGCACCACCACGCGGTCGCCCGGTTGCAGGCGCTTGACCTCAGAGCCGACCTCGACGACCCGTCCCACGAACTCGTGCCCCAGGATATCGCCCGGCACCATCGTGGGCACAAAGCCATCGTACAGGTGCAAGTCCGAGCCGCAGATGGCTGTCAACGTCACCTGGACAATAGCGTCACGCGGGTTCAACAGGATAGGCTCAGGCACATCTTCCACGCGCACATCCGACCGCCCATGCCAACAGACCGCTTTCATCAGTCGTTTCCCTCCCTCATCCGCTCGACCTGCGGAACCTCAATGCTTTCGGGGTAGCGCCGTTGTTCATAAAGCTGTGCCCGCTCTGCCTTGACCTCGTCAACTCGCCCGGAAGTCTGGCCGTAGATTGTCGAGACCTCGCCCGCCTCCATCATCTGCTTGAAGCGGCGCAGGTCTTCGCCCACCTGCTGTTCGGGGCCGCCGCCGAACAGCTTGGCCAGCGCCACCGAGGGGGTTCCGCCGGGCGGGTCATAGGCAAACTGGACACGCACCTCCGTGCCCCGGTTCCCTGGCGCATCGGAAAAAGTCACCGAGCCTCGGCCATGCACCAGCGACCCCGGCAGCGATTGCCACGAAATCTGCTCATTCTGCCGCTCCTCTGTGATTTCAGTATCCCATACCAGCGCCAGGTCCAGCGGGGTCTGGGAGTTACGAGTGGCATGGCCACCATTCCCCCGTTCGAGAGTTGGTTCCGTCGGTATATAGTTCGCCGAGCGCGGGAACTGCTCGAAATGCCGCCAGGCGCGATAGACCTCGTCTCTGGGCCGGTTGATGGTGATCGCCTTTTGCGCCAGAATACCCTCGCGGCCACTTGGCCCCACGCGGTCAATATCCAGCGTCGCATAGATCGGGCAATAGCCCGTTATCCCCCGCCGCAAGAGCAGCGCCCCGCCAACCGCCATAGCCGCCTTGCCAATCCATCCCTTGCGCGTCAGGGACTGCAAGACCATCGCAGCCCCCCCAACCAGCGAGAGGATGCGCTCGGTCTGGCCCATGTTCACATTCGATTCCACATAGCTCCTAGACTGCACCACCTATCCTCCTGTATGAGTACACGGGGGTCCTGGCCCCACGCGCCAAACCCGGCTCAACACGGCAGCGGCCCGTCGGCGATAGAGAAGGTGGAACCTCAAGCAGCTTATTGAGAATAAAGGGATGCAAGAAAGAGGAACGCACCGGGGAAAGAGCCATTACGATCAGCTATGACGAACGCAGGCCCGTTCGGGAACAATTCGCCCCGCATACATGCGCCCGTACTTATGCCAACCGCCGTCATCATAACACGTCGAGCAGAGGGTGTCAAGGCTTTGCGCCAGGATAGTTCGGAGCGGGCCGTTTGACAACGCGCGCTTTTCTCGTATAATAAGCGCGATGTTGGAGATGGTGTTCCGCGCGAATACCATCCAAATGGCGGCGTAGCTCAGCGGCAGAGCAGGGGACTCATAAGCCCTTGGTCACTAGTTCAAATCTAGTCGCCGCCACAGATAGCTTAATCACGGCCAGAAGACGCTTGTGCTTCTGGCCGTTTTTCGTGTTTACGGCCAGGGACGTTTTCGGCGGGCATGTCGGTTCACCCCCGGCGTATGCTATCCGGGTGCGGGGCGAACTGGATGCCGTGATCGCCGGGATAGGGCTGCCGGTGATCATGCTCGCCTTCCCAAATCGGCAGCGGTATGCCTTCGGGGAAGGCGTCACAAACGCGCCCATAGCCGCTCTGGCGAATGTGGCGGCAGTACACACAAACCGGACTATACGGAGTCACATACGGCTCCGTGTCCAACCCCTTCGGATATTTGTCAGCCATACTCTACCCTCTGTAAGGTTCACCCCCACGCGTGTTGGGAAGACTCGTGCATACTATGCACGAGATCCGCGTATCCCTTATCCGCTTGCTGCAACAGGCGCGTGGCCTCGGTAATGTCTTTGGCAAGCACCATCACCGGCGCCTGGACGTAGGGGTCGTCTACCACAAAGGCGCGCATGCCTGAGAGTTCTACGACCATCCCCCCTACTCCTCCTCCTCATCGATCCCCGGCCCGCGAATGGCCCCCTTACCGAGAAGTTCGTAGGGGTGCGGCTCGCCTTCCATCATGATATCGCCGTCTATCTCGCCGATGATGATGCGATAGATGAACGTGGCCTCCACGTGAGACTTGCCGTACATCTCCATAATCTCCCGAATGCGCCGTTCACGCTCCTCTTTCGTGTGTTTCGTGTGCTTCATTTGATCCATCCTTCTCCCTTGAGTAGCGGTTCACCCCCACGCGTGTGGGGAAGACGATCTCCCAGTCGTCGCCCCTGCGTCTGATAACGGTTCA
>JAAYXX010000494.1 GCA_012515695.1 Chloroflexota bacterium | reverse complement strand
CGCGGCGTGCCATCTCGTAGGCAGTTATAACTGCACCAACCGTTGCATCGGCATAGGCAGTTAAAACTGCACCAACCATTGCCAAGTCGCCCTTCGGCGACTGCAGATCAGCCCACGAAGGTGGGCTTTGCAATGGTTGCTGCGGTTTCAACCGCCCATCCTAATGGCGCTCTTGTGCCTCGATAATCTCGGGTTTGTTCGCTACAGTTTGCCCAGGTCCTTCAGCACGGCCACCAGCTTTTCGCGGGGCTGGCCGGTGAGGGAGGTGATGGGCGCGCGCGCCGGGCCTGCGGGCAGGCCGATCAGGTTCATAGCGTCCTTGACGACGACGGGGAACGACCCCAGGCTAAATGCCTGGCGCAAAGGGGAGAGTTGGCGCTGCCGCTGGAGGGCCAGGGCATGGTCGCCCGCCTTGAAGGCGTCATAGATGCCCACCACGAGTTCGGGCACGACGTTGGCTGTAGCGGCCACTGCGCCCACGCAGCCGTAGCACAGGGCGGCATAGATGAGGGTGTCTCGCCCCATAAAGGTGCGGAAGGTGGGCGGCGTCTGCTCGATGTAGGCCAGCGTGTTGGTCAGGTCGCCGCTAGAATCCTTGATGCCCACGAAATTGTCGGCCTCCCTGGCGATGGCGGCCACCGTCTCGGGCGTCAGGGAAACGCCGGTGCGCCCCGGGTTGTTATAGCCCAACACCGGGATGCTCACAGCCTCGCAGATGCGTAAATAATGCTGGCGCAGCTCTTCGGGCGTCGGTTTGATGAAATAGGGCGTGATGACCGACAGGGCGGCGGCGCCCGCGGCCTGGGCATAGCGCGAGAGTTCGACGCTGTCGCGAGTGGTAACCATGCCCGTCCCAGCGAGCACAGGCACGCGCCCATTGGCTGCTGCTACGGCGGCATCAATCACGCGCTTGGCCTCGTCCATGCTGAGCGAAAAGAGTTCGCTCTGGCTGCCGCAGGGAAAGATACCATGCACGCCCCCGGCGATCAAATAGTCCACGATCTGGCGCAAGCCATCCTCGTTCAGTGATTCGTCCTCGTGAAACGGGGTGATGACCGGAACGATGATACCCTCGAGTTCTTGGGGCATATGACCCACCTCCACAAGCTGATTCCCGAAAGGGATTACGGACCGCAAGATAGTGTATCACGAACGGATAAAGGCCACAAGCCAGAACGCGGGCGGCGCGTGGCAAACCTGGCCGGAACATTCTGCTATCTGGGGCGTTTAGGGTATAATACCGGCTGTCTAGTTCTAGCTGAAGGTGATGAGATGAGCACTCGTGAGGTTCCATCACGTAAAGGCCACTGGCTGACCGAGTTCCTGCTGGCGGTGGCTGGCATATTCCTGGGGTTGTTGTTAGTCGCTGGTGTTGCGGTCATCGCCTATGAGACGCGCTACGCCGACCGGATGTACGAGGGGGTTACCATCCAGGGGGTTCCCGTGGGCGGCCTGACGAAAGCGGAGGCGCGGACGCTCGTGGAGCAGCGACTGAATGGCGATGGGTTGCCCTACGTCTCGTTGTACACTGCCGAGCGGGAATGGACAGTTTCCACTCAATCGCTGGGCGGGCGCTGGGAGCTAGAGGACGCGCTAGACGCCGCCTGGCGGGTGGGGCGCACGGGGGTATTCCGCGACGACCTGCTGGCGCACTGGCGGCTGCTCTGGCAGGGGAGCGATTTTTCGGCTACTTTCCACCTGGAACCCGGCCCCTCGCTGATCTATTTGCGGCACGTGGCGCGGCAGGCGGGTCATCCTGCCCAGCAGGCGCGGCTGTGGGTGGCGGGCTTTCAGGCGCACACCGACGAATCCGAGGCAGGGCGCGAGCTGGACATTGTGGCGACGCAGCAGGCCATTGAGGCCCGCGTGCAAGAGGCGTTGGCTACGCTCCCGCGCGACACGACGCCGCGACTGTTGCGGCTGTGGCACAATCTGCCCCCTGCGATGGAAGAGCATGTGCTGGAACCCATTCGCGTCCCGCTCACGTTCCGCGAGGTGGCGCCGCCATTGACAGAGGTGGCGGGCGCTCGCGAGCGCGTGGAGACGCTCCTACAGTCCCCACTGACGCTGGTGGCGACGCTGGAGGAAACGGGCGACGATGGGGTGGCGCGGCAGGTGACGCGACGCTGGAACATTGACCAGGCGATGCTGGCCTCCTGGCTGACGCTGCATCAGGTGCAGCGAGAGGGGGCCACTGCCGTCGAGGTGGCGGTGGATGATGCGAAAATCGCCGAGTATCTCCAGGGAGTGGCTGGCGATATTGCGCGCGGCCCCCGCGAGCCAACGTTTGACTATAACCCTGCCACAAACACGCTCAAGACGTTGAAACCCGGCCAGATGGGGTACGCGCTGGACATCCCGGCGGCTACCCGGGCCGTGTTAGATGCCTGCCTGTCGGACCAGCGCGAGGTGACGCTGCCGGTGAACCACGTTTCGCCGCGGGTAACGCGCCAAGACATGGAGGCGCTGATGCCCCTCCAACTGATCAGCGTGGGGGAGAGCAATTTTCGGGGGTCTACAGCCGACCGCTTGCATAATATCAAGCGCGCCACCGCCCAGTTCCACGGCGTGACTGTGCCGCCGCAGTCTGTCTTTTCCTTCGTGGAGCATCTGGGGCTGGTGACCATTGCCAGCGGC
This sequence comes from Chloroflexota bacterium, assembly GCA_012515695.1. GTDB lineage: Bacteria > Chloroflexota > Anaerolineae > UBA1429 > UBA1429 > JAAYXX01. The sequence goes on along the minus strand of JAAYXX010000494.1, from coordinate 4,654 downwards.
TACAGCGAATCGTGGGTGATCTATGGCGACCGGACAGAGCTTGGCGCTGGCGGCGGCGTGTGTCAGGTCAGCACGACGGCTTTCCGGGCGGCCTTTTGGGGCGGCTATCCCATTGTCGAGCGGACCCCCCACGCGTATCGGGTGGGCTGGTACGAGCCACCGGTGGGGCTGGACGCGGCGACCTTTTCGCCCCTGGTAGATTTCAAGTTCCGCAACGACACCGACACGCCTATTTTGATCTTGACCGAAGTAGACGAGGCGAACGCCAAGCTCTATTTCCGCTTCTATGGCGCGCCTATGGATCGCAAGGTGAGGATGGAGGGGCCGATCACCGAGAACCCGACCAAGCCGGGCGAGCCGGTGTATGAGGAAGACCCTTTCATGGCCCCCGGCACGCAGGTGCAGGTGGAGCAGCCTCATGATGGGCTGGATGTGACTATTTGGCGCATCATCGAGCGCGACGGGCAAGAGGTCGCCAGAGAAAAGTTCTTTACCCAGTTCAAGGCGTGGCCCGCCCGCTATCTGGTGGGGCCGCAGCCGGTTGAGGCAGATTCGCCGCCGCCTGATAGTTAACGCACGCGGGAGAGGGCGCGGGACTGCGCGCCTGCAAGGCGCGGCTACCTGTCTGCCTCTGACCCTCAGAAGGCGATAGGCTGCTCCCCGGAGCCGCGCTTTTCAGGCGAGGGCAGTCGGCAAGGAGGAAAAATGGCACTGCAACTAGGGCTTGTGGGGTTGCCGAATGTAGGCAAATCCACTCTGTTCAACGCACTGACTCGGGCTGGGGCTGCTGTTGCCTCTTATCCTTTCACTACCATTTCCCCCAACGTGGGCATCGTTCCCGTGCCCGATGCGCGGCTGGAGCGAGTTGCCGAGATCGTCCAGCCGGAGCGAGTTGTCCCGGCTACTCTGCGCGTGGTGGATATTGCCGGGCTGGTGCGCGGGGCCAGCAAAGGGGAGGGGTTGGGCAACCAGTTCCTGGGCCATATTCGCGATGTGGACGCCATCGCGATGGTGGTACGCTGCTTCCACGATGCGGACATCCCCCATGTGACGCCCTATCTGGACCCGGTAGAGGATATTGAGACGGTGGGGTTGGAGTTGATCCTGTCGGACCTGGAGATTATGGAGCGCCATCTGGAGCGCACGCAGACCAGGGCCAAGGGACATCCCAAGGAGTACGCCGACGAGATCGCCACCATCGAGAAGGTGATGGACGGGTTGCGGGCGGGGCAGCCGGTGCGCGCGATGGAGTTGAGCGCGGCGGAACGCGACTATCTGCGCGATGTGGCCTTGCTGACCATCAAGCCGCAGTTGTTGGTGGCGAATGTGTCCGAAGACCAGTTGCCCGACGGGGGCGAGTGCGCTGACCGCGTGCGCGCCAAGGCCGCCGAGGATGGGGCGCACGTGATTGCCCTGTGCGCTGCCCTGGAAGCCGAGCTGGTTGATTTCAGCGCCGAGGAGGCCGAAGCATATCTCGCAGAGTTGGGCGTCACTACTGGCCGAGGGCTGGACCGATTCATCTGGGCGGGCTATCAACTGCTGGACTATGTGACGTTTTTCACTACGACTGGCGGCAAAGAGGTGCGCGCCTGGACGCTGCGGCGGGGGCAGACTGCCCTGGATGCTGCTGGCACGGTGCATTCGGACATGGCTCGCGGCTTTATTCGGGCGGAAGTGGTGGGCTATAACGACCTGGATGCGGCGGGGTCGTTTGCCAGGGCCAGGGAGTTGGGCACGTTGCGCCTGGAAGGACGCGAGTACGTCGTGCAGGACGGCGACGTGATTCACATTCGCTTTGCTGTCTGACGGAATTGGATCGCCGCCATCTTGGCGGCTTTACCACATTATAGCCGGCTGGAAGCCGGCGGTCCACAGCGCGTCTCTGCGGCGTGGGCGCGCCGTTCAACGCTGGACGGTCACGCTCACGTCGTCCACCAGGGTCCAGGTGTTATACCAGCCATCGGCGTTGCTCATCACGTTACATAATCTTACCTGCACCCTTTGTCCTCGATAGCGGTCTAACAAGACCACTCCCTCACGCCATCCCGAGTTCCACAGGGAATTATTCCAATGGATGCGGCCATCGAACCAGGCTTTCTCCTCAGCCCCACCGGACGCAGGCCGCAGATAGACGGCGAAATAGTCGAAATCCAACGTGTCATAGGAATAGATCCGATACCAGAAGCGCAGGAATACGCGCCCGTCCGTCGGCACGTCGATCACCTGGGAGATGCTGGCGACGCCCGTTGGGCAGCCTCCCGCGTTGTTATAGTTCGGGTTGCCCAACAGGGCCGCGTACTCGCCTCCATGCGACTGCCCCGCGACTAGTTCCGTTGGCAGATTGCCCGAGACCTCCCACGCGGGCTGGAAGGCGCCCGACTCGAACCCCCCATCTAGCAGCGATTTGACTTGCCTGAGTATGAGCGGCACGTAGACGGGGTACGGCGTGGGCGTAGGCGTGATGGTTGGGGTGGGCGTCAAGGTGGGAGTGGATGTTGGTGTCGCTGTGGCTGTATGCGTAGGCGTAGCGGTGATGGTCGGCGTATCGGTGGGCGTCGCCGACAGAGTCACCGTCGCCGTCATCGTCAGCGTCACGGTGGTGGTGAGGATGGGCCTGGGCGTGGACGTGTGCGTGGGCGGCCCGTGAAGGACAGGCGGGGCCGCCTGGACGCTGTCTTGCTGTTGCGTTGGTAGCACTGATGGAATGCTGGCCACAACCAGCGTGAGTACTACCAGCGAGGCGCGCAGATCTATTCTGGTACGCTTGTTCATGTCCCTTGATTGAGATGAGTGAGACGGTTAAAAGCCGGTGGTCTCCCTGGTTGGTTGAGTTCCCGGGCTTGTCCGTGTGGGAGGGGTTGTCACCGTCGCGGCAGGTGTGTCCGTGGGCGCGGGCTGGTCCTGCATATAAAAGCTGGACGGCCTGGGTTCGCTGCCCAACACCTGCTCGATCACCCCATCCTCGCCTCGGATGACCACGACTTTCCAGCTATACCATCCGCTCGGCAGCGAGCGCTCCGTATAGGTCCGCTCCTTTGTCCAGGCGATGCTTTTTTCGGGCGTGCCTTCGCGCCAGAGGCGCACGTCGAAATACTCGTCCTCCGCCAACGCGCCCGCCCATGCCCAGCGCAGCACCACCTCCTGCCCCGCCAGCTTTTCGTTGGTTTCGGGGGATAGGAGTTCGGGCGGCGGGTAGTGCGGTTTGGTCGGCGGGGGGGTGGCCGTATTCCGAGCGAAAATGTCCAGGAGAGAGCGCCCTGGTGTGGGGGTTGGCGTCCTGGTAGGGGTGGGCGAGAGAGTGCCCGTGGATTCCGAACTCGACGTGGGGCTGGGCGTCTCGCTGGGCGAGGGCGTGCCCTCAGCGCCGGGGGGCGTTTCTGTGGGCACCGGGGTGAGCATCCAGCCCACAAGCTGGGTCAGGGTTTCCTTAGAGACGGCCGTGCCGGTGAACCAAAGCGAGAAGGCAATGGCGCACGCGGCCACAATCAGAGCGGGCACAATGGGAGACACGCCGCGCTTGGATGCCTTGATGGGAGGGCGTTCGGCGATCTTCCACTTTTGCGCGGGTCCGATGTCCGGGATAGGAGTAAAGCCAGAGACCTGGATAACTGTCACGGGAACGGGAATACTAGAGCGACGCGAGGCCGTTTTCGCCAGCGTCGCGGCGACCTTGTCTGCCGACTCGGCGCGGCGTAGCGCCCGCCGAATGGCCGTGTCGGTGAGCCGTTGCGCCCCAGGCTGGGTAGCCATGATAACCGCGTCGCCAATGGACAGCCTTTGTTGCAGGCCGTACAGATTGCACGCTGGGGCATCTCCATCGGGAGGCAGGGTATCCAACAGGCGGGCTTCGCGCATGTTGGGCAGCAGGCGCTTGATCTCGTCAAAGCGGGCCAGCCAGATGACGCCCGTGTCTGTGCCCACGGCAAAAATATCCAGCCCTTGCACTACCAGCAGCATGGGCATGAACTCGCGCGCCTGGGGTGAGGCGCGGTATACTGCCGTCAGCACCTTTTGCAGGCAGGGCAGCACATCATACGAAGCACTGTTATAATATTGCGCGCGGATTTCGGCGACCCAGGCGCTATCTGCGCGGCTGTCTGCCAGGACGTACAGGTAGCCTTTCCTGGTGAGCAGGGCAGGGTCAGCCTCCGGCGGGAGGAAAGTCTGTGTTGTCGATTGGTTGGCCCGTCCGCAGACGGGGACGCGAGTCGTCACGTGGATTCCTTGGTGTGTGATAGCCGGGTGCACCGGATAGACAATGGATCGAGGCCCAGTATACTCTATTCTGCGCTGCTTTTCAATCTACGCTTTACGCAGGGGGTTACCACGGCGGGGGGGTGGGCGGTTTCAACTGCCCATCCTCTGTACGCGGGCCAAGTTGGCGAGAGCCCAAGCCTGCCATATAATACTCGTATACACTTTTTTTGCTGGGATTGGGGAAAAGATTGTCAGTCGCACACGAAAACGACCTTGTTCTGGTCATCGCTCGAGATGGCAAGCGGTTCATGTTTCGTCTCCGCGCTGGAGATAGATTCCACTCGCATCGGGGATTCATTCTACATGATGACCTGATCGGCAAGCCTCTGGGGCGTGAAGTGCAGTCGCACTTGCATCAGCCCTTTATGATACTAAGGCCCTCGCTCCATGACCTCTT
>JAAYXX010000493.1 GCA_012515695.1 Chloroflexota bacterium | reverse complement strand
CGAGTTGAGCCTGGAGACATCGGAGTCGTAATGTCCGAGCTTATTCCCAACCCTGCGTTGGATGACTGGCTCAAGAACCTGCAAGAGGCCCGCCCCTCCGTGGGCGGCCTCTTGTCAGGCTTGCAACAACACCCCCAGTTGGCCCCCGTTGTCCCCGAACTGGCCCGCGCCTATGCGGCCATCGTGGCCTCGCTAGAGCAGGGGGGCACGCTGTACCTGTGCGGCAATGGCGGCAGCTTTAGCGACGCCCTGCACATCTCTGGCGAGCTGCTGAAGGCTTTTGTGCTTCCCCGCCCGCTACCGGAAGAACTGGTGGGCCGTTTGCTGGCCGAGCCATATGGCGACGAACTGGTGGGACATTTGCAAGCCGGTTTGCGCGTGCACGTGCTGGGCTGCAACCCCGCGCTGGCGTCTGCCGTGTCCAACGACATCCCCTTGCGAGGGATCGGGTACGCCCAAGAGCTATGCGCGCTGGCCCGGCCGGGCGACGTGTTCTTGGGGATCAGCACCAGTGGCCGCGCCCGCAATGTGCTGCTGGCTACGGCCACCGCCCGCGCAATGGGCCTCACCACCATTGGACTGACGGGACGCGCTGCGAACCCGCTGGCCGATCTGGTCGCCATCCCGCTGTGTGTGCCCGAAACCGAGACCTATCGCGTGCAAGAGCTACACTTGGCCCTCTACCATCAGCTTTGCTTGATGATCGAGGCGCACTTTTTCGCGCCTACGAGTCCAACGGGTAGCTAAAGAACAGGGCCACCTCGCCCCGCTCCAGATCGCGGTTCGTGTACAGGTCTGCGCGCACACCGCTCAGGAAAAAGCCCATCCGTCGATAGAAGCGAATCGCCGGAAGGTTGTTGGTCTGGGTTTCCAGACAGAGCGCGCGCAGGTTGTTTTGGCGTGCCCAGGCGATGGCCCGCTCAATGAGCGTCCGCCCCAAGCCCCGCCGCCGATAGTCTATATCTATCAAGATGTTCCAGATAAAGCCGGTATTGTTCCACGCCTGCAACTGCACATTGAGCAGCGCCACCGGGCGGCTGAGATCGAGCGCCAGCAAATGCAGGCCGTTGCCCTCCTTCAGCCACCCGCGCATATCCTCCAGGTCGCGAGGTGTCAGGTTATACCCGATGCCCCGATCAAAAGGGCGCTCCAGCGGTACTTCGGTCAGCCGCCAGATAAGGTTCGTTCCTTGCTCCTCGCGCTCTACCTTGAGCATGACGTCGCTAACAAAAGTGGGATTGATCTCCGATAGAGTGGGCAGGTCGCCCAGTTCCAACGCTCGAATCTCCAATCCCCGCATTTTTCCCTAGCCTCTCAAATGACTCAGCACCTCCGGGTTCACCACAAAGGGAGGAACCCGCCCATTCACAACTTCTGTCGAGATTTCGCACATCAGGCGATACAGGTCTACCCGCGATTCCGGCGAATTGGCGGCCACGTGAGGCGTGAGGATGACATTGTCCATCTGCAAGAGGGGCGAATCGGCGGGCAGCGGCTCTTGCTCGGTGACATCCAGCCCGGCGACCCACACCCGGCCATCTTGCAGAGCCTCCACCAGCGCCGCCTCGTCTATGATAGGGCCGCGCGCAGTGTTCACCAGGACCAGCCCCGGCTGAATAGCGGCAAACTCTCGCCGACTTAGCAGGTGGTGGGTTTCATCGTTCAGCAGGCAGTGAATGGTGAGAAACTCGACGCGCCCCAGCAATTCTTCCAGGGAAACCATCTGCACGCCCAATTCGTCGGCCTTTTCCTGGCTGACATATGGGTCATAGGCCAGCACGGTCATCTCCCAGCCCTTGACCCGACGCGCCACAGTGCTGCCGATGCGCCCCAGGCCGATGATGCCCAGGGTGGCCCCCTTCAAGCGGCGGGTCGGCTTGGCCAGGTGGCGCGCATATTCCCCCCGGCGCATGGCCGCATCGAGGCGCGCCAGATGGCGCAGGCAACCCAGCATCAGCGAGAGAGCGTGGTCGGCCACGTCGTCGGTGCAATAGGTGGGGGTATTGCACACCATGATCCCGTATTCCGTGGCAGCCTTGTAGTCAATGCTATCATATCCCGCCCCGGCTCGAATCAGGCAACGGGCGCGGGTCAACTGGGAGATTACCTCGCGGGTCAGCAGCGGGCGCACAGATTGGACGATAATCACGTCGGCATCCTTCGCCACTTCCAAGACCGACTTGGGATCGCGGAGCTGGTAGGTTTCCCAACTGGCCCCGACCCGCGCCAGCGTCTCTGCCTCGTTGCCTACAGGTGCAAACAACGCTGGATCATAGTCGATCAACACCACCTTATGGGGTAAATTAGCCACAATGCCCTCCTATGAGATGCCGCAGAGCTGCCCACGGCAATATTGAGTCGGCCAGCACGCAAAAGATCAGCCATCCTTTCGCCTGCTGGCGGGTACTATTGTATCCGAGTTATGCGGCGAAACAAACAAAACAGAGCGAGCGGACCGCCGGCTTCCAGCCGGCCATAGTACAAAGCCGCCAAGGATGGCGGCGGTCCAATTCCCTTCCAAAGGGCGAAGGCAGCAAGCGCGGCATATATGCCACCGGCATACATGCCGCCCTCGCCCCCTGAGAGAGGGGGCCGACCGAAGGTCGGGGGGTGAGGGAAGCTCCCCAACCTGCCACAGCATTCACCGACAGTATCATCCCGCCAACCGATGGGGCACTCTTAGACATAAAAGAGGGTCACATTGCCATGATAAGGAATCAATGGTATACTTTTACCGTCCAACGAAAACCATTGTATTCGCATCGAATCTGCAAGGAGGCAAGGGGAATTCGCTATGCCAAGACCGGACGTTGTACTTGGAGAGAAGAGTCGTGCCGGCATGTTACGTGGATTCGAATCCATGGCTCGGCTACTGGCCATTACTCTAGGCCCAATAGGGGGCAACATAGCGAACGACAGGGATTCACGAAGCCCTGAACTTCTCAGAGACGCGGCCACCGTAGCCCGACGCATTATCCAGTTGCCGGATAGATTGGAAGATGCTGGCGCGATGCTCATGCGCCATATGGTATGGCGCGTTCGTGAAGAAGTGGGCGACGGCAGCGCAACAACCGCCGTACTCGCAATTGCCATCGCCAGAGAAGTGGAACGCATGATTGCAGCCGGGGCCAACCCCGCTATGTTGCGCCGGGGCATCGAAAAAGGCGCAGCAGCAGCCGTCAAAGCCCTGGAAGAGCTATCTATACCGCTGGAGGGCGAGCAACAGATAGCCGCCGTGGCTACAGCGGCCACAGGCGACGCCGAAATCGGCAAGATCCTGGGTGAGATATACGATGTCTTGGGTCCCAATGCCCACGTTGTCACCCAACCGTACATCGCTACATTTCACGACCGTACCTACCATGAGGGCGCTCGCTTCAAGAGCAATTTCGTCTCGCCTTATCTGGTCACCGATCAGGTCCGCAAAACCGCCGTATTGGACGATCCCTATGTCGTCGTTGCCGACCTGCCGTTCGAAACCCCCGAAAGCGTGCAGAACGTGCTGCAACAGGTCGTCGAGGCCGATGGCAAGACCGTCTTTATCGTCTGCAAGAATATGAGCGACAAGGCCATTGGTGTCTTGGTGGCCAACAATGAGCGTGGCACGATCCGCTCCTTTGCTGTTCGCACGATGGAAATAGGCGATATGCGGCGGGAAGTCTTGCGTAACCTGAGCGTACTGGTTGGCGCGACCCTGGTGGAAGACAAGACCGGCATAACTGCCGAGCAGCTACGCATTGAGGGCTTTGGCCGGGCCGAACGCATCATCAGCACGCCCGAGAACTATACCGTGCTCGGTGGCAAGGGGGACAAAGAAGTCATTCGCGAGCGCGCCCGCATCTTGCGTAAAAAGCTACGCGAGGCGCGTTCCACAGAAGAGCGCAACGACCTTCGCAAGCTCGCGGGCCATTTCTCTGCCGGTATTGGCGAACTGCGAATCGGGGCGCTGACGGCCAAAGAGCGCGAAGAGCTGACCAAAGTGGCCGAGGAAGCAATGAAGGCTGTCATGGCAGGCATGGAAAGCGGTATCGTGCCGGGTGGAGGCGCAGCGTACCTCGCCTGTATCCCCGCTGTGGAAGCCCTGGAACTGCAAGGAGACGAGGCCATCGGAGCCAAGATCGTGGCGCGCGCTCTGGAAGAACCTATGCGCTGCATCGCCGCCAATGCTGGCGCCCACCCACCATTGGTCATTGCGGATGCCCGCAAAGCAGGCCCTAATTATGGGTTCGAAGTCCGCCGTAAGGAAATTGTGGACATGATCGCGGAAGGTATTGTAGACCCCACCATGGTCGCTACCCGCGCTCTGCAACTGGCCGCCAGTGGCGCCGTGATGTTATTGACTACGGACGCAATCGTCCTGCATCGCAAACCGGAGGAGAATTTCCAGCCATGAGCATCTCTCAAGATACACTTCAAACGACCAAAACCTGGGAACGCGTGGGGCCTATCGCCCAAGGTGGCACCGTCTTTGCGCTGGCCATTTCCCCATTGGCCGAGT
>JAAYXX010000492.1 GCA_012515695.1 Chloroflexota bacterium | reverse complement strand
TTCCAGGTCTCGGTCTCCAAAGCCTTCTCCATCGTTTCGAGGTCTTTGGTAACGCCCCCGGCAATCACCTGCGGGCCTTGGCCCCAGGCAGAATACCAGGCATCCAAAGGCTGAACCCCCATCTCTCCGATCAACCTGGTAAAATCCTGGGTCAGAAACTCGAGATACTCGGTTTCCCTGCCCTCACGAATGTTCCATGTCATGATGAGTTTGATCATTATCGCAGCCTTTACTCTCATATAATGCGTATGTACACTATACCAGAATTCGGCCCGCATCACAAGTATGGGCTTGACATTATTGTCACCTTGGCTCTTTTGTGCTGGCGGCTCCCCGTACAGCGAAAAGAGCCAGGCAGAGTGCAATACACACGACATCACAGTATATCGGATAACGTGCAATTGGGAGGGATGGCGTGTACGATGTGATTATTGTAGGGGCAAGTTTCGCCGGACTGGCGGTAGCCAACCAGCTACGAGATTACCGCGTGTTGCTCATCGACCACAAACCCGTCGGCGTCGGCCAGACGTCGGCCTGCGGAACGATCCTGCAAGTGTTGCGCTACTGGCAACTCATGGACAGCCTGTTTCAAACACACGACCGTTTCATCTTGCATACCCCTCGGCGCGAACTCCAGGTTCGCTCCCCCTATCTCTGGTGTACGTTTGACTACCAGCAGCTATGTCGCACGCTCTTTGCGCGAAGCGGTGCCGAGTTTGTCCAGGCGCGCGCGCAGGGGTACGACGGCGACACCGTGCAAACATCCAAAGGGAGCTTTGCCGGGCGGTATGTGGTAGACGCATCCGGATCGCGGGCCGTGCTGGCCTCGTCCATCATCCCCGGCTATGCCAACGACCATCAGATGAACCTTGGCATAGAGATGATCTGCGCGCTGCCCCCAGACCACCCCCTTCAGCGAGACGGACTGCACTTTTGGTACGGTCGTGGGCTATTGCGCGGCGGATGGGCCTGGGCCTTCCCACGGGGCGATCATGTCAACGTGGGGCTGGGTGCGTTTGGGGGAGTCGGCCATCTGCGCGCACCGCTCCTGCGCCTGGTGGAGCGATTGCAGCTAGAGCCAACGACCATCCACGGCGCTCACCTTCCCTTCCGGCTACGCGCCCCCTACGTGGACAAGCTGTTCGTCGTGGGCGATGCTGCCGGTCAGTGCCTGGGACTATCCGGAGAGGGCATTCGCTCATCCATGTACTTTGGCGAGTTTTGCGGCCGCGTGCTGCGGCGGGTGTTGGCGGGGCGTTCCAGCCTCAGAGAGGGCTTGGAAGCCTACGAGGGTATCGTCCTGGCGCGACAACGCTTTTTCCGAGCCTTTGCCCGCGCTCAGGCTGTTCTCATGCGCGCACCCGATAGAATATTCGAATGGATCGCGATGGCCATCGCGCACGATCGCTGGCGAGAACGCGTCTTTCACCGGTACTGGAGGCTTACCAACGCGTGGGACACCCTGCCAGCCACAAGCCCCGCGCCAGAGCCACTGGCGGCCAGCACAGCGACAGCACAAGGCGACCCCGTGGCCAACGAGACGCCCGAACCGATCCGCGAGTGAGAGCAATACCCGCATACAGCCGGGCGCTCCACGCATTCCCATTCTACATATGGAATGCTTGACGTTACCCAGAGACATGGTATACTAGGGAGAAGTGAGCCGTTTAGAAGTCAGTTCTGGTTGAGCAAAGGAAGGAAAGGCAAGAGAGAATGGCGAAAGCTAGCCAGCAGAAGGTCGAAGTCGAAGGCACCATCACAGAAGCGCTGCCAAATACCCAGTTTCGTGTCGAACTCGATAGTGGGCATGAAGTGTTGGCCTATATATCGGGAAGAATGCGCAAGTATTACATCCGCATCCTGTTAGGCGACCGCGTGCGCGTCGAGTTGTCACCCTATGACCTCACACGCGGACGGATCGTCTATCGTTACAAGAAGCGCCGAGGCC
>JAAYXX010000491.1 GCA_012515695.1 Chloroflexota bacterium | reverse complement strand
CCTCTGGCAGATAGGCCGCCAGGCCGACGAGCCGCCGGAAGAGGTCGGTGGCGCTACGCACCAGCGCCTCCATCTCTACGCCCTCTTCGGTAACTTCGGGGGCCATCTCAATTCTGGCCCGCATGTAGGGTTCTGTCTCGGTGAACTCGGTGATACGGATGCGTTCCAAACCCTGCACGATAATGTGCAATGTGCCGTCGGAAGCGCGGGCCAGCCGGTGAATGATGGCCATCGTACCCATCTGATAGACGTCGTCGGGGGTGGGGTCCTCAATTTTGGGGTCTTTGAGCGCCACCAGGGCGACCATGCGGTCGGCCACCACCGCGTCATCCACCAGCCGCACAGAGCGAGGCTTTTGCACGATCAATGGCAGAACCGTCAAGGGGAAAATAACAGTGTTTTTCAACGGCAGGATGGGTAGTTCAGGTGGGACAGTTACCCCATCATTTTCCTTTTGCCGAATCTGCTGAAGCTCTGCAGGGTCTTTGACTCCAAAACCCGTCAAATCCATTTTGCACTCCACTCGTTTCTTCTGACGATAATTCCATGAACCCGGAATGGCCTACTCCGTCGTTTGGCCTTCAGGGTCGTTTTCTTGCCGGGTACGAATGGGGATGCGACGTTTGGGCAACTTGGGCAAGCTCACGTACAGAAATCCCTCTCGATAGGTGGCTTCAATCATAGAACGCTCTACCGGCCAATCCACCCGCACTTCGGTGCGAAATGCGCCATAACTGATTTCCATATTCTGGTAGATCAGCTTGCCTGCCGGGTCTTTTCTGATCCCAGTAATGGTTAGGCAACGATCTGCGAACGAAATGTTCAGATCGTCTTCTTGCATCCCGGCAATTTCCACCTTGACCACTACATGTGAATCTGTCTCATATACGTCTGTTGGCGGTCGCCAGATGCGCCGACGGCGTACCAAGAACAGGTCATACCCGCCTACAAGCTGCGGGGTAGGAAGCACATCCGTGCCTTCATCCTCCACAGGGTCCGTAAAACTCACAGGGGCCATAGGTACTTTTCCTTCTTAACCAGGGCAAAGCATAAATCTCATTCTATTCTACCACATTTGGCCGATAGACCCAAATAATTTCTTGATCACTTGGCACTAGTTTAGAAAACAGCGATGGGCATGGCGGTCGCCGGGCGAGCGCATGAGGCCCAGGCCCGCTGCTCGTTCGGGCAGCCTTTGCTCGCGACACGCCCACGAATTTCGTACCCACTGCGCCGGATCGCTGCTGATTACTGAGTGACGTTGCGAAATTCGTCCGAATTTCGCAGGTTTTCTGACGAAAAACGTTTGACTTGCGGGCCATACGTGGCTATAATAAGCAAGAACCTACTCGCTTGCAGGGCTTGAATTGCGAGTCGCTCTGCAAAGCATCACCATACGTGCTGCTCAGGGTCCGCCTGTGGCGACGTTGCTTGCGGTGTCCCTCGGGTTCAGACAGAATCTATCAAGGCGCTAAAATATGCAGAAACGTCAAGATGTAGTAGTCATCGGTGGGGGAGTTGCAGGGATAACCGTCGCGGCCAATCTGGCGCAGCGAGGCATGGGCGTGGCCTTGGTCGAGCGTCAGTCCACCCTGGGCGGCAATGCGACGGCGGTGTGCTGCAAGGCGGTGGGCGGCGAGTGTCAGCTTTGCGGCGGGTGTTTGCTCGCCGATGGGCTGGCGACGCTCGACGGGCTGACGAATGTACAACGATTGATGGAAACCACCGTTACCCAGGTCAAACGGGTAGCCGGTGGTTTTTGTGTCGAGTTGGCCCAGCCCGACGCGGTCACGTCTGTGGAGGCCGGGGCCGTCATCCTGGCTACCGGCTTTGACCATGTGGACGCCCACACCAAAGGCCCCTATGGATACGGCATTCTCCCCGCTGTGACCACGGGCCAGGAGATGGAGCGCCGCCTCAAGGAGCAGGGGCAAGGCGCATACGATCACCTCAACGGGCAGCGGGTGGCTTTTATCCAGTGCGTCGGCTCGCGGGATGAGCATGTGGGCCGGGGCTATTGCTCCCAGGTCTGCTGTCGCTATGCCCTGCGGCTGGCTCGCCTGCTCAAGAAACGCCTGCCCGATGTCCAGATCAGCGTGTTCAAGATGGATATTCAGACGTCGGGGCGCGATTTCGGCCCCACGTGGGACGCCATCACCAGGGACGGGATGCGCTTTGTGGCGGGCCTGCCCGCGATTATTCGCCGCTCGACCGAGAACCCCGCCAGCGTCACGTTCCTGTATGATGATATTCTGGCAGGCCAGATCGTGCAGGAGGATTTTGATTTGGTCGTGCTGTCCGTGGGGATGCAACCTCGCCGCGACGCCGGGCAGATGGCCGAACTGCTGGGCATCAACCGCGACGCGTACGGGTTCTTTGCTACCCGCGCGGACGAGGCCAGCACCATCGTCCCCGGTGTGTTTGTCGCTGGAAGCTGCGCCGCTCCCCGCTCGATTGCCGAGTCCGTCGCCCACGCGCAACAGGCCGCCGAAGCCTGCTACCTCTATTTGCAGGAGAAGGGATCATGAGCCAACCCGTTCCCATCGAGAAAAAGGTCTTGATCCTGGGAGACGCCCCGGACGCGGGCTATGTGGCGGACGAACTGGTCCGGCTGGGGTATCAGGTGGCCTGGGTGTGTGCCGAGTCGGCCCCGCGCCCGGCGGCGCCCGCCGAGCCGGCGCTCGCCGAACCGGCGCTTCCGCAGGCGCTCGCGGTGTACGAGGGGTACACGCTGACCAGCCTCGCAGGCCATGTGGGCGGCTTTGTGGCGCGTTTCGCGGGAGATGGCGGGTCGCTGGAACTCGGCGCGGCGGCGCTGGTCGTGGCGACTGGCAATGAGCGGTATCTGCCGCAGGAATACGGCCTGCCGCTTTCCTCCCACGTGCTGACCGTCGCGCAGGTGCAGCGCCAACTGGACGCGCCCCGCGTCACCGGCGCGGCCCGGCCCTATCGCAACCAGCGCATGGTCATCTTGCTAGATTTAGCGGGTGAAACCTCCAAGGAGACGGCGACTGAGGCGCTGGAACTGGCGCTATGCATTCGGCAGCAGTGGCACGCCGAGGTCGATGTGTTCTACCGCAATCTAAAGGTGGACACCTACAACCTGGAACGGTTGACTCGCCAGATGCGAGACGATGGCATTGTCTTTTGCCGCTACGACGCGTTGCAGATGGCCCAGCAGGAGGAAGGCGTGGCCCTGGCCTATGAAGAGGGCGAGTTGCGCGCCGACCTGCTGATTCTGCCAGAGCAGGTGCGCCCGCGCAGCGATACGCCCGAACTGGCCGCGCTGCTGAACGTCCACGTCGGCGAGGATGGCTATTTTCAGGATGTGAATATTCGCCAGTATCGGCCCGGCCTGTCGAACCGGCGGGGGATATTCTTTGCGGGGCGCTGCCATCTGGACGGCGGCCCGGCAGAGGTCCGGGCGGATGCCGCGCATGCCGCGGCCAACGTGGACGCGCTATTGGGGGCGGGGTACTTGCAGCCGGAGGAGATCATCGCCCACGTGGATTCGGCCAAATGCGTGCGCTGCCTGACCTGCGTGCGCTCTTGCCCGCATGCCGCCGTCGAGATCGCCGATCATGAGAACGCGGTGGCCGCGCGCGTGGTGGATCTGGCCTGCCGGGGCTGCGGCGCGTGCGTCGCCAATTGCCCGGTGCGCGCCATCGAACTGGTTTGACAGGCCATGCCCGCCTGGATGCAAACCCCTTGAGGAGGGCCGCAGAACCGTGAATGACCATCGGATCGTACTCATGGGCTGCGCTCAGTCGGCTGGCGCGGCTATTCAGGAATTGCAGGACAGGGGCCAACCCCTGCCCGACTATGTGGAATGGGTCCGTTTACCTTGCGGCAGCAGCCTGGACGAGCTGCACATCCTGCGCGCTTTCGAATCGGGCGCGGATCGGGTGATGGTGCTGGCCTGCTATGATGGGGCCTGCCGCTCTGTCAATGGCAACCGCTGGGCGGAAAAGCGCGTCGAGGCGGCGCGGGCCATCCTGGAAGAAGTGGGTATCCCCGGCTGGCGACTGGCTTTTCAGCAGGTCGCGCCTACGATGGCGGCGGACGTGTTGCAGTGGATCGCCGATTTCGAGGCAGCGCAACCGCCAGCGCAAGACGCGCCAGACCAAGGCGCAGAGAACGAAGCATAGTATCTGGGGGCGCGCGTTGACGAGTCGCGCCCAATATCGCAAGTAACGAGGCGAAATATGATTGTTGCAGAGCGCAAGCCGCTGGCTGAAATCCTCGCCAATGTGCAGAACGTCCGCAAATTGCTCGTCGTGGGGTGCAATACCTGCGTGGCCGTGTGCCTGGCGGGCGGCGAAAAAGAGGTCGCCGTGCTATCGTCGGCCCTGCGCCTTGGGTTGCGCGATACCAACCCCGATATTCAGATCACGCAACGCTCTATCGAGCGCCAATGCGAAGAGGAATTTAACGCCGAGCTGGCCGATGATATTGCCGCGCATGATGTCGTGCTTTCGATGGCCTGCGGCGTCGGCGTGCAAACGTTGGCCGAGCAGTTCCCCGCCGCCATCGTCTACCCGGCTCTCAATACGCAGTTCATGGGCCGCCCAGAGGAGCGCGGAATCTGGTCTG
>JAAYXX010000490.1 GCA_012515695.1 Chloroflexota bacterium | reverse complement strand
GCTGGATGTCCACCTGGACGTGGCCGGGTTCCCCGTGCGAATCGCCACGGCCCGCCTGGTTACAGAGACGGTCCAATGGCGCGACGGCTCTAGCGAGCGCCGCCTGCTGGAATTCGACATAGCCCGCGTGCCGGAGAAAGAAGGGCGCATCCTGAGCACCCTCGCACTGGCGACGAGCGACCCGCGCTTTGACGGAACAACGGGGGGCCATAGCCGCGACGCGGGCATCCACGTGGCCCTCACGCTGGCCGAGAATGCCTCCTTGCCGAGCGGGGTGATCCAGGTAGAGGTGGAACGCGCCTCGATCTACTTCCGGGGGCCGTGGGAAATGACATGGGACGTGCCAACCACCGACAAGGGGAATCAGGCCGTTGCGCCGGTCGTCTCCCATCCCCAGGAAGTCAGCCAGACCCGCGAGGGCCTGACGCTGACGGTGGAGGAGGCGGTACTAACTGACCGGGTGACCATCGTGACGGTGGATCTGCAGAATCCCCCCGATGGCATCCAACTCACGCGCTTTTTGTGGGGAACGGGCACACCGGGAGAAGGGCGTATCTGGCTGGAGGACGATCGGGGAGCAAGCTACAGGCACAGGGGATTCGGCGTGAACTGGCGCGCACCTGAAGAGGTGGATACCCCCTTTGACGAGGCGTTGCTCCCCCTGGATCGCCAGCGCTTGCCCCTGGAGCCAGTCAATCCTCTGGCGCGGTGGGTAACGCTGCACATCCCGGCCATCGAGACGCTGCGCCCTGCCGACCTCAACCTGCAAGTTGAGGTGCCCGCTGATCTCACGCTGCCCGCCGGGTTCTCTTCCGCCTTTGCCGATCATGCCGCGTCAAATGGGCCGACGTGGGACGTGGATATCCCCATCGAAGTGGGCGGCTATACCTGGCGCTTTGAGACAGCCTCCTTGCAATCCATCAATGGCCGCATTCGCCTGGTGCTTGGCCCGGCGTTGGACCAGACGGCGCAACGCCGCCCCTGGCCGACGGGCTTTTGCATCGCTTCCGTCACGGGGCCGGATGGGCAGGCTGTGGCACCGGGCATTGGCGCGTGGGGCATGGGCCAACCCTGCGAGCGTACCATCGCCTTTGCTGTAGATGACCCTGATACCGGCCAACTTCAGCCCGGCATCTACCACATCGAACTGGCGGGAATCGCCGTGGGCGTGCCCGGCCCTTGGGATTTGCGTTGGGAGTTGCGTGGCCACTAGCGCATCAAACCGCGACAGATGAGCCAACCATAGAGCAGGCCCGGAAGCAGTCGGGCCTGCTCTATACTTATACCGCCCATTCATTCCACCCTTTGTGACTTGAATCACAGCGCTACAGCCTCTACAATACTACAATGCATTCACAGGCATGCGGGATCAAAACCAGAGAAGGAGCGGAGTATGATTACACAACTAGCAGAGCACATCTATTGGGTTGGAGTGGTAGACTGGGGCATTCGCTCGTTCCACGGGCACGAGTTATCCACCCACCGCGGCACGAGCTATAACGCATACCTGATCGTTGACGAGAAAATCGCGCTGGTAGACACCGTCTGGGAGCCGTTTCAGGATGACCTGCTGGCAAACATCCGCGAAATCGTGGACCCCGCCCGCATTGACTATATCATCGCCAGCCACGCCGAGCCGGACCATTCGGGCAGCCTGCCCGCCGTCGTGCGCGAGGCCCCCAACGCGACCGTCATCCTCTCCAAGCGGGCAATCGACAGCATCCAGGGGCACCACCATCAGCCCTGGAATTTCCAGACGGTCAAGACGGGCGACAGCATCAGCCTGGGCCGCCACGACCTGGTTTTCGTCGAAGCACCCATGCTGCACTGGCCCGATAGCATGTTCACCTATGTGACTGGCGCCAATATCCTCATGCCCAACGATGCCTTTGGGCAACACTATGCCAGCGCCTACCGCTTTAACGACCAGGTAGACCAGCAAGAGCTATACCAGGAGGCGCTCAAGTACTATGCCAACATCCTCACCCCCTTTAGCGACCGGGTCGCGAAAAAGATAGACGAGCTGTTGGCTATGAACCTGCCCGTGAACATGATCGCCCCCAGCCACGGGATAATCTGGCGGGATAACCCCCTACAAATCGTGCAAAAATATCAGGAATGGGCCGCGCAGGTTCCTGAACGGCGGGCGCTCGTCCTGTATGACACCATGTGGGAGGGGACGCGCAAGATGGCAGAGGCCATCGGCGAGGGGCTGGCCGAACAGGGCGTGCCGGTCAGGCTGCTGCACATGGCCGTGACTGACCGCAACGATGCGCTCGCGGAGGTATTCCGCTCCCAGGCCATCATCATCGGCTCGCCCACGCTGAATCGGGGCGTGCTGCCCACCATCGCCCCCATCCTGGAAGACCTGAAGGGGCTGCAATTCAAGAACAAGATCGGGGCGGCCTTTGGGTCCTATGGCTGGAGCGGCGAATCGGTCAAGGCCATCGAGGAGCACATGAACGCCGCAGGCATTACCCTCGTGGCCGAGGGCTTGCGGGCCAAGTGGCAGCCCACGGAAGAGAACCTGGAACGCTGCCGACTGCTGGGCCGCGACATCGCAGGCGCGATGGCAGCCGCCAGGTAGAACTAGAGGATTACAGGCCCCGGACGGGGCATACGGGCGGGCCAGTTGGCCCGCCCGATCTATAAGGGAGAGCGGTGAATGAGCACGAGTAAAACGGGCCTGCCTGCTAAAACTGGCCTGTCTATTCAGACCAAACGGGCCTATGCGCCCGCTTCCCCAGAGGACGGCTATCGCGTCCTGGTAGACCGCCTGTGGCCGCGGGGCATCTCCAAAGCCAGGGCCGCCATTGGCGCGTGGGAGAAGCAGCTTGCCCCCAGCGATGAACTGCGCGAATGGTTTGGCCACGACCCGCAGCGCTGGGAAGAGTTCAAGCAGCGATATTTCGCCGAGTTGGCGGCCCAGCCGGAGCAGGTCGCGGCGTTGCGGCAACGCGCCGCCGAAGGGCCGATCACGCTGGTCTATGCCGCCAGGGACG
>JAAYXX010000062.1 GCA_012515695.1 Chloroflexota bacterium | reverse complement strand
TTGTGTAACGGCCTTCTCATCAAGTCTGAGACCCGGCCCCCAGGTCATTTCGCGCACCCTTGGGCCAGAGGGACCAATATCTGGTCCAAGCAGGCGCACGCGCCGGTTCAGCCATGTATAGCGATCCTGCAACCCATATGGACGTCCCCCATCAAGATTCAGTGGATCATCCATTTCCCAACAAGGCATGTCCGGCTTTTCAAGCCCCAGCGGGTCATCTTCCTTGGACCGATACGGCATATTGAGCATCAATGTCTCAAACAGCGTATCGCCTACCACCAGGAACAGGACTCCCCGTGCGCAGGATCCATCCGTAAACTTTTCCGGAAATCCGCTCAGCCCTCCCAGGCCAAAGGATTGGGCGGCCACCAACGCGCGCGCGGCTTCGGCAGGCGATAGCGATGCGCCATCTGTTTCGGTATGGTGATCGAACAAGACGGGGTTGTTACCTGATGCCATGTGATGAACAAGGGAAATGATGGATTTCGGCTTGGCGCCCGGGTATGAGGCCTGGAAAAAGGGCCGATCCTCATCGAACAGGTCAAAGCGATGGCGCCAACGAGCGAAATAGGCGTCTAGCGCGGCAGCGTCCCAGCATTTGCGCGCCCACAACTCGGCCCAGGCATCGCGGCCCTCTGGGCCAAAGACACGATGCACCACAGCCAGCAGCAGGCGATAGAGCGCGGCAGATACGAGCGGCGACTCGCCACCCAGTTCGCGGAAGCGATGCGCCTGCACCAGCGCGTCGCGCAAGCCCAGCTCTTCCATGCGCCCGTCGTCTGTCACGCAAGGCACCCAGGGTTCAGAGATCAGATCATAGTGATAGGTCATGCATCCTCCTTCTCGATTTGCAGGCCCAGTTCGCGGCTCAATGTTAATCTGTAACCCGTTCCTTCCAGTCGACACACGCCCCCGTCAAAAATGGCAGGTCGGTCATAGCGCAGCAGGGGGTGCTCGCGCCAACCTACCGGCACCTCTTGCTTTGCCAGCCACCGGACGAGGTAGGAATGCGAAATACTCACGCTATGTTGCACCAATTCGGCGGTCAGTTCGGCCCAAGGCTTCTGATACAAGTCAATGGGCCTCCCGCCTTCAGGCTCCAGCGTCAGGCCGTACGGCGTTTGGTGCAGGCAAACCACCGTGATAGACGGCTCACTCAGCCGGGTTAATGCCTGCATGGATTCGTGCACACCCGGCGCATCCTCTGCATACTCGGCGTTCCGCTGGGCCATCAGGTCTTCGTCGCCGGGTGGCAGCACCAGCCGCTTGCGCGCCTGCTTGCTATGCTCGCTGCGGTTGCGCTCCCACTCGGCGCGGTCCTTGCATAGCGCCTGTGCTTGTGGATCATCCGGCGACAATTCGACGGGCAACTTGTCCACATCGTACACCGCCTCGATGAGCGCCTGCGTTTGCGACGGCAGTACCAGCTGATTCAGGCCCCGCAATACCAGCCAGGTACGCCGCAGAATGTACGCCTCGTAGACAAAGGCATCGCTGCCCCACTCGGGCAGATCATCAGCCGAACGCGGCTCGATGAGCATCAGGCGCGGTTCGCGCAACCGCGCAGGCCGATCAGGGCGCATGTGGCGATGCAACCGCCCGGCGCGTTGCAAAATCAGGTCCACTGGCGCGAGGTCCGTGACCATCAAGTCAAAATCCAGGTCCAGGCTCTGCTCAATCACCTGCGGAGCTACCACAATGCCGCGCCGGATAGCAGGCGTAGCATTCTTGCCAAAGCGTCCAAGCACCTTATCCTCGATTTCAGCACGCCAGGCTTGCGGGTAGCGCGCATGAAACAGGATCAGATCATCGTCGGGGACAATGGCCGCTTCGCGCAGCGCCTGGTACACCTCCTGAGCGCGCCGCACCGTATTGCACAACACAGCAGCGCACCCGCCGTCAGCCAGAGCATCGCGCAGAGTTGCGGCCAGCGCCTGGTCATCATGCGGGTGCCAATGCAAGGCGAGTTCGCGATTATCGGGCGCAAGCAGAGCCTGGCAGCCAGCGCGCACCGATTGCGAGCCGCCCGGCTTGGAGCCATTTCCAGTAACCCAGGTTACTCGCGGGTAGGGCGCGTCCAGTTCGGCTGGCGCTTCACGAGCGCCATAGGCGGCCAGAAAGGCGCGCCGCGTGCTGGTGGGCAGCGTCGCGGAGAGCATCACCACCGAGCACCCTTCGGCCCGCAGCCAGCTTAACAGGCGGCAAAACAGGGTGGACATATACGTGTCATAGGCATGCACCTCGTCAAAAATGATCGTCTTGTGCGCCAGGCCAAAAAGCCGCACAAAAAAGTGGCGCGTCAGGAGTACGCTCAACAGGGCTTGATCCACTGTGCCCACGCCAAAAGGGGCCAGCAGGCTGCGCTTGCGCGGCAGAAACCAGCCCATCGCCTCGCTGTCTTCCGCCTGATCGTCACCCTCTTCGGCCTCTGTTTCCACTGGTGATGGCGACCTTGTCCAGCGCGCCTGACCATGCACGAGCAAAGGCGCCACTTGCCTCGCCCTATACCGTTGGTTGAGCATTTTCACCACCCGGCCATGCATGGCGTTGCTGGTTGCCGTGGTAGGCATAGCTACATACATCCCTCGCTGCCCCAGGCGATGCGCCCACCAGTCAGCGAGATACAGCGCGGCTTCCGTCTTGCCCGAACCGGTAGGAGCCTCGATCAGAACCAGGGAGGGGCCATTTAGTTCAGGCGTCAGGTCGATGATAGTTTGCTGCATCTCATTCGGTTTGAACGGGAAAATCTGCTCGAACGTGGCTGGCGTCTGGGGAGCTTGCCATGCATCCCACTGGAGATCGCGAATCACGCGCCGCGCAATATCCTGGGCGTGTGCGGCATAGGCGCTCGCGCTGCTGGGGCTGGCTGGCTCGAAATGCTCGCTCATCGAACCGATCCAGTCGGCCACCGAAACCAGCCCCCCCAACAGAGTCACCAGAGCTTGCCACTCAAGGCGGTTGCTCATCTGGCTCTGAAGAGTCGCCGGGGCATATAGCGCTCGCAATGCCTCGCATAACTCGGCTCGCGCAGCGTCCCATGTCGCATCACCGGTGTCATCGCTGTTCAGCGATTGCAGGACTTTTGGCGGGGGCCAGCCTCCGTGGTGTCCGCCCAATGCCTTGGCCAGGTCAGAGGCCAGCCGCCGCGCAAGGCCCATCTCCTGTTGAAAAAAGAGGGGCAGCGCCCAGGCACTGATCAGGCCGTGATAGGCGGGCTGAGTGCCCCCAATTTGCCGCTCAAAGGACAGTCCTTCTGCTTTCAAGCTGGATATAGCGGGCGCATGGCGACGTTGAAAGGAAGGGCTGGCCTTGCCAAGATCGTGCAATGCTGCCCAAAACATGATCGTCCTGCGCGCCGCTTCGTCGTCGCAGCCCAAAGCGCTGCAGACGTGCTGGCGACAATGCGCCCCCAGACAACGCTCCCACAGCACCCCTGTCACCTCGGCTACATCGATCATGTGGCATAACAGCGGGTGTACCTGGCGTTCTTCGGGCGGCACTTCCCGCGTCATGGTCTTGCCCCACAACTTCCACAGGTTCATGTTCACCCCTCCGCGTATATCCTGGCAACCTCTCGCGCCTCACGGGCCATCTGCTCCCGCAGCCAGGCCGGTTCCAGCACTTTCACCTGCGGCCCCCAACCCCTGATCCAATAAACCATTTCGGTGGGGTTGGCTACCTGCATGCGCAACAGGCAGCCTCCATCAGGGGTATCCTCCACGGTCTGCGAGGGATGCCACACGCTCTCCTTGACGCGCCGGGTTACGCCAGGCACGAAACGGAGTGCGACGTCTTCCGTCTGTTCCCCAAATTGGATGCCCCACGCACTGCGCAGCAGACCAGGTCCGTCAAAGGTCTCGGGAATCTCGTAGGTAT
>JAAYXX010000489.1 GCA_012515695.1 Chloroflexota bacterium | reverse complement strand
TTGGAAGATTTACAACAATCAATGGGGCTGACTTATTTATTCATCGCGCATGACCTCTCGATGGTTCGGCATATCAGCGATCGAATCGCGGTGATGTACCTGGGCAAGATTGTCGAGTTGACGGACCGCATCAGGCTGTACAGCGAGCCGTTGCACCCCTACACGCAGGCGCTTTTGTCGGCGGTGCCCATCCCAGACCCCAAGGTAGACCGCAAGCGCCAGCGGATCATTCTGGAAGGGGATGTGCCCAGCCCGGCCAATCCGCCCAAGGGTTGCCACTTTTCGACGCGCTGCGCCCACCGGACCGAAGCCTGTTCGCAGGTGGAGCCGGAATGGCGCGAGGTAACGCCCGGCCACTGGGTGGCCTGCCATCTGGTCAAGTAGCACTCCCGTTATCTGAACTCACGCCCGCCGTAGTGTCCGACGACGCTATGGCGGGCTTTTTGGGCCTACGCCAGGCTCGTTCCCTCAAACCTGAACTGTTTGCCAAAAGACGATTGATTTCAGCGAAAAACGTGCTATGTTATAGATACTCTACAAGGTGATGGCCACCACTTTCAGCCGGGAGGGCCGGTGCATTTCCGGCTGAACGCCACAGGAGGGCATATCGTGAACACTCGCAACAGGCTTGTTGCTCTGGTGGTCGTTGTATTGATTCTGGCAACACAAACGCTGGCGCTGGAACCCCTGAAAGGACGGGCGTCCTCCGAAGCTATTATGCTGCCGCTCATCATCCGAGACCGCATTGTTCCCGTCATCCGCATCACTGCCGTCCCCGCCTGTCGGACGCTGGAAAAACTACAAGGCGATATTTGGGGCGTTGACCCGCGTACGTGCAAGGTGGCTGTCTACATCTATGTTTCCGGCTGGTGGAACAAACCCACGTGGGCAGCGCCCCTGACGCCCATCGGCCTGAATGGGTCGTGGGAAACGACGGTGGCAACCGGCGCAAACGATGACGCGGCCACAAGATTCGCTGCGTTCCTCGTCCCCAACGGATACACCCCGCCGCTGTTGGCAGGCGACTCTGAATTCCCTGCCGAACTTTTAGAGAACTCGATAGCGTCGGCTATTGCCTATCGGGATTGTACCCGCCTCATTCAGTTCTCTGGCTATGAATGGGAAGTCAAGGCTGGGAGAGCTCCAATGGGGCCAGGGCCAAACTATTTCTCTGACGATCCCGAAAATGTCTTTGTAGACCAGCAGGGCAGGCTCCATCTCAAGATCGTCCAGCGGGATGGGGTGTGGTACTGCGCCGAGGTGATCAACAAGGAGAGCCTGGGACACGGCAGGTACATCTTTCACCTCGCCAGCCGCGTGGACAACCTTGACCCCAATGCGGTCTTGGGGCTTTTTACCTGGGATGACACGTCGGCTGATTACGCGCACCGCGAGATAGATATCGAACTCTCCAGATGGGGCGACGCAGACAACGACAACGCGCAGTTTGTCATCCAGCCCTGGACTGTTCCGGGAAACATGCACCGCTTCAACCTGGACCAGCCGAGCGAGAACACCACTCACGCTTTTGCCTGGCAGCCGGGTAGGGTGTACTTTCAGAGCATTGATGGAGATCGGGAATTCCCCGCCACGTCGGGGGTAGTCGAGTCGTGGACATACCAATGGATGGGCGTCCCGCCTGCTGGCAACGAGAATACCCGGATCAACCTTTGGCTTGTCGATGGCAATGCGCCAGATCAAGAGGTCGAGGTCATTGTGGACCGTTTCGAATTTCTGCCGAACCTGGTTACGCCAACGGCAACCCCTACGCTGACCCGGACGCCCACAGCAACTCCAACGCTCACGCCGACCGTGACGCCCACGCCCGGCCCGCCCAGCATAGCTGTTACCTCGATGCCGGATTGCGGGGCATCTGGCCCCCTTGGTGGGCGCGTCTATAACGTGGACCCGGCGGAGTATAACGTGGTGGTCTATATTTACGTCTCCGGGTGGTGGATCAAGCCAACGTATGCTAAACCCCTCACCCCGATTAACGCGGACGGAAGCTGGAGCGCCGCTGTAACGACGGGCGGCAATGATGTGTGGGCAACCAGGTACGCGGCGTTCGTGGTTCCAGCCGAGTATACCCCGCCGCTCACGGGAGGCGCGAGCGAGCTGCCTGCGGAGCTATACCAACACGCGGTGGCAAACACAATCGTTGACCGCCCCTGTTCGCAATGAGCGGGATGGGCGATTGATGAAAGTTAAGAAATAAACGCCGTAACATCTGGCGCGCCCCGTGAAAGAGGATTGGACCGCCGCCATCCTTGGCTAATGGCGCTAACTTTTCGTGGGTCAAGTGTTGGAGCAGAGTCGGAGGTGCCCTCATCCGCCCTTCGGGCACCGGCATACATGCCGCTTTCTCCCGGGGGGAGAAGGCGGTAAGCGCGGCAATCTGCCACCGGCATACATGCCGCCCTCGCCCCCTGGGAGAGGGCCGGGGTGAGGGTGGTGAGGCGGATCTGCTGGCCGTGACAATCAAATGTTAGCGCCATTGGCCATCCTTGGCGGCTTGCAATGATGCAGGCTGGAAGCCGGCGGTCCAATTATACGCCGTGCCATCTCGTAGGCAGTTGAAACTGCACCAACCACTGCAATCGCCATGCATGGCGCGCCTGCCTTCGCAGGCTGAGAGAGTCGCCGAAGGGCGACTGCGCCAGCAAGCTGGCGATGCAACGGTTGCCGCGGTTTCAACCGCCGGGTCTTTGTTTACCGCCCAAACTCTCGCCGCAGCCGCTCGACGATGGCGAGGGGCGTCAGGCCATGCTTTTGCAGTAGCTCGTCTGCCGACGCCGATTCGCCAAAGATGTCACGCGTACCCAGTCGGATCAGGCGCGCCCCGCAACCGCCCTCGGCCATTACCTCCGCGACGGCGCTGCCCAGCCCGCCGATGATGCTATGCTCCTCCAGCGTTACCATCAGAGGGGTAGCTTTCATGTAGTGGGTGACGGCCAGCCAGTCCAGTGGCTTGATGCTCGACATATTCAACACGGTGGCCTCGATCTGTCGCTGAGCCAGCAATTCAGCGGCCTCTAGCGCGATGTGGGTCATGTGCCCGCAAGCCACCAGAGTCAAATCGCCGCCCTGGCACAGCACCGTGGCCCGCCCCAGTTCAAAGCGATAGTTGTTGGGGAGGATGTCGGGCACGGGATAGCGCCCCAGCCGGATGTAGACCGGCCCGTCCATCTCGGCGGCGGCCAGCGTAATCGCCCGCGTTTCTACTCCATCGGCAGGGACCAGCACGCGCATATTGGGCAGCGCCCGCATCAAGGCCACGTCCTCCAGCGATTGGTGGCTGGCTCCGTCTTGCCCCTGCGTTAGCCCCGCGCTTGAACCAGCCAGCACCACGTGCAGGTTGGGGTAGGCCACCTGAATGCGAATCTGGTCATAGCAGTGGGCGGTGAGGAAAATGGCAAAGGAATTGCAATAGGGCACCAGCCCCGACGCTGCCATCCCCGCGCCAGTGCTGATCATGTCGGCTTCGGCGATGCCCATATCCACAAAGCGATCCGGGAAAAAGCTGCGAAAGTCTACCGTGCGCGTCGAGTTGTACAGATCAGCGTCCAGCACGACGACGTTCGGGTGCAGCTTGCCCACTTCTACCAGGGCCTCGCCATAGACGAACCGGGTTTGCTTGCGTTCAGCCATGATGCTCCTCCACCGCTCGCAGTTGCGCTTCCAGTTCCGCCACCGCAGCGGCGAACTCGGCCTCGGTCAATGCTGCGTTGTGATATTGGGGCCGCCCCTCCATGAACGAGATCCCCTTGCCCTTGACCGTGTGGGCCACGATCAGCGAAGGCGCGTTCTCGTTTGTCTCGGCCCAGTCCAGCGCGTCGCAGATTTGGGCCATATCGTGCCCGTCAATCTCGCGCACCTGCCAGCCAAACGCGGCCCATCGGTCGGCTATGGGTTCCATGCTCTTGCCGCAAGATGTCTCGTCCATCGCCTTCAGGCCGTTGCGGTCGATGATGGCTGTGAGGTTGCTCAGGCAATGCCGGGAAGCGGTCATGGCTGCCTCCCAGACCTGGCCCTCCTGCGTCTCGCCGTCGCCGATCAGGCAATAGACGCGATAGTTCAGCTCCTGAATACGCGCGGCCAGGGCCATGCCGTTGGCGTAGGATAGCCCCTGCCCCAGGGAGCCGGTGCAGCCCTCGATGCCGGGCAGCAGGTGCATGGCGGGGTGGCCTTGCAGGCGAGTGCCCAGCTTTTTCAGCGTGGGCAGCTCTTCGACGGGGAACACGCCCAACATTGCCAGCGCCACATATTGGGCCGGTACGCAGTGGCCCTTGCTCATCAGAAAGCGGTCGCGCTCTGGCCAGTCGGGATGCCGGGGGTCGTAACGCATCTTGAAAAAATAGAGCGCGGTGACAATATCCGCTGCGGACATGGACCCCCCAAAATGGTGCGCCGAGTTGGGGCCCATCATCCGCGCGATGTGCAGGCGGAGTTCGGCTGCGCGATGGCGCAGTTCGTGCACATCCCGTGTCGTCATGGATAACAGCTCCTTGTTAGGGAGGGGCGCAATTCCCGCGTCTGCCCCGCATTCCCTGTTATTTCGTCATTCGGTAGTCACAATCTAATCGGAATGGCGCGGCTGGTCAAGTCTGGACCGGATGATGGGCGGTTGAAACCGCGGCAACGTTTGCCTCGCCAGCTTGCTGGCGCGTCGCCCTTCGGCGACTGCAAATCAGCCCACGAAGGTGGGCTTTGCACTCGTTGGTGCAGTTTCAACTGCCTACGAGATGGTACGTCGGGTTACCGCAGTAAATAGTAAACCTCCATCATAGCCGTCGCAGGCTACAGCCCTCCGCCCCACACCACTGGCACATACGCCCGCCAACCCAGGTCGAACGCCGCCAACACCGGGTCGTGGTCGCTGGCGCGCGCGCCGGTAGGGAACTCGGCGTTCGCGTGCACCACGTCGAACTGTGCCTTCAGGGAGCGGCTGGCGAGGATGGTATCCGGCCCCTGGCTGTTCCCATCCCATAGATACGAGTAGCGTTCCTCCGGCGGCAGCGTTT
>JAAYXX010000488.1 GCA_012515695.1 Chloroflexota bacterium | reverse complement strand
GGTTGGTGCAGTTTCAACTGCCTACGAGATGGCACGTCGGGCTACCGAAGTAAATGGTAACTCTCCATATTCGCACAAGCATCGGGCTGAGTTTGCCCGTAACGTCCTAGAACCCCGTCACCCCCTCCGGGAACTGGGGGCTACTGGTCAGCTTGGCGTGAGCCAGTTCGAGTTTGCGCCGCAGGTCGATGCCATAGGGGCAGGGAGGCAACGGCGCGCTTGCCTGGAGCAGAGTCTGCACCCTGGCCGCATACGGCTTGTATAGCTCCATCGCGCGCGCCTGGTTGTTGAACCAGTAGCGCAAACGCTGGCGCAACGCATAGTCGGGGGCGTCGGTGGGGCGACCATCGAACATTTGCTGATCGAACTTGCCCTCCAACTCGAACACATTGGGCAGGTCCAGCTCTGGCATGGCGCACTTGCCACACTGACGGCAAACGTAATCCCCCAACTCGGGCGCGTCGCGCAGGATTTCCTCCAACCGCTCCGCCGTGGGCCGCTCCCATGAACAGACGGCTTCCAGATCCGCTTCTAGCATCTCCACCGAGTTGAACCCACAAGCCAGCACGTCCACTTCCTGGGCCAGCGCATATTCAAACGCGGGCTTGACGGAGCGATGCAAGTAGCCATCTCCCAGCGGCTTCATGCCGATGATCCCCAACCCTCGCTGGCGCGCTGCCGGAGCGATAACCTGGTACAACTCGGGATAGTTGCAGGTCACCAAGTAATTCACCCAGTACATGACAACGTCCAGCTCCAGCGATTCCATCGCAGGCAGCAGCAGCATGGGCCAATGGGTGCTGGCCCCCACGCAGCGGACCATCCCCTCCTCGCGTGCTCTGGCAAACGACTCGGCGGCTCCCCCTGGCCGGGCAATCGTCTCGACCTCTTCGGGCTGTGTCAGGCAGTGATAGAGCCACACATCGAGATAGTCCGTCTGCAAAGCTTCCAGCGACTCGTTCAGCTCGCGCCACGCGCCCTCGGCGGTGCGCTGCCCCGTCTTGGAGACCAGCACCACCTGATCGCGATGCCCGCGTAAAGCCTGGCCCAGCTTGTACTCTGACGAACCATTGCCATAGTTGCGGGCCGTCTCGATATAGTTGCCATCGGCTTCCAGATAGCGCCCTACCAGCGCCTGCACATAGTCTCCCCCGACCTCTACCTGGTGAAAGCCACCCAGACCAAGCACAGATACCATCAGCCCAGTATTGCCCAAAGGACGTCTAGGTATTTTGAAATCAGGCATGATGTCCCCCTATACAATGATGTCAGCAGACAGCGGGCAATTGGGGCCCGGCCCACTCAGCGCAATGCTCTAGGGTAACTGGTGCCACAGCTCGAGCGGGTAATGACCTGCCCTGAAAGCCGCACATCCTTGACAGGTCGCCCGGCCAACAGTTCAAGGGTCATCTCTGCCGCCACCGCCCCCATCTTGGCGAGGTCATAGCGAAAAGTGGTCAATGGAACGGGCAGCAGAGGCGCAAAGTCGCGGTCTCCCAACCCCACGACGGCCACATCCTCCGGGCAGCGCAATTCCAGCCGCTGCAAAATAGCCATCGCCTTGGCCGCATAGTCATCGGAGGCGCAGACCAGAGCCGTCGGGCGCTCTGCCCCCTGAAAGATTTGCTGTAGCCGCCTGGTTTCCGCCTCGGTGTTCAGTTCGCTAGCCAGCACCCAGCTCAGGGGCAGGTCTATCCCGTGTTCCCACAGGGTAGTAGCGAACCCCCAGTAGCGCCGCTGGCCCGCCACCAAGGCCGGGTTGCTGCCCGCGTAGGCAATGCGTTGATGCCCCAGGTCCAGCAGATGGCGCGTCATCGTCTGCATGCACACTCCCTCATCAACGATAACAGAGGGATAGTTTACATCCTTGACTTCGTGCCACAGAAGCAGCACGGGCACCGACACGTCGCGCAGAAGGCTGCTATAGTGGGCAGTCAGCGTGCGTTCCTCGCCTGCCACCGCGAGCAAAATCCCATCCACTCCCCGCGCAATAGCCCTTTGTAACTCCTGAGCCTCGTTCTGCGGGTTGCCATCTGTGAACGCCAGCCGCAGAGCCGTCCTGCCTGCGTCCAGCCCGTCAATCAGCGCCCTCAGCATACAGCGGGTCGCCCAATCCAGGTCAGGCAGAATGAAGGTGACTTGGTGCGTCGCATCACCTTGCTGCTCTTTATTAACGAACCAACCCAACCCGTGGTGACTGTAGACCCGTCCCAAGTGTGTGAGTTCCCGCAAGGCCCGGCGAACGGTGATCTGGCTGACACTGTACTGGTCGCACAGTGCCCGCTCGCTGGGTAGTTTGCTGCCCGGTTGCCAGAAGCCACATTCGATTTTGGCTACGATATCATCTGCAACGTGTTGATATAGAGGCTTGGAGCGATTACCAGGGGTTTTCACGGTCATCCTCCCCTTCGCATTAGCGCAGAATGTATGTCTTTAAGCGGTCACCAGAACAAGCACAGGCGCGTCGGCATTGCCCTGGTGCCGCTCTACAGGCTAGGTCAGGTTCAGTCCGCCTTACCCTGTCGGTTCCTGAACCAGTGGTAATCAATATTGGGAAAAACCTTGTCCCGTTCGTACATCTCGTCAGCATAGGCCCGATCTTGGGCGCCCACGCCCCGCTCGGCCATATCCACCAACCGATGAAAGCGCTCCAGATGGCCGCGAAACCGCTCGATGGCGTATTGCTTGGCCTGTCCCGTAAAGACCAGGAAAGGCCAATCGCTCGATTCGGCCAGCAGCAACTCGCGGGCGGCCTGGTTCAGCACCGCCAGCGTATCCCCCTGGGCCTGGGGATACCGCGCCACAATCTCCTCCATCCGCTGCTCTGCCTGATGAATCGGCTCCCACATCCAGTGCGTTTCGGGGTTATCCCACGTCCAATGGGTTCCACCCACCCCCCAGGAGCTTTCGGGCACAGCCATGACCTGCTCCGGCTCGTGGCGCGCTACATACTCCCCGGCAGTAACCAGGTCCACCACGTCACTGTCGGCCAATAGTCGCAACACTTCGCGCAGCCAATCAATCCCTTCAAACCACCAGTGGCCAAAGAGTTCGGTGTCATAGTTAGAGGCGATCAGACCGTAGCGGTTGGTATCCTTATAATACCCTGTGATCAATTCCTCCACAAGCTCTGCAAAGTGGCGAGCGTGCGCCCTGACTTTGTGCTGCGCCCAGTCGGGATGGTAATAGTCCTTGTCGCCCAGGTCGATGCGCGGCCCCGTCACCCGCCAGTATTGCAGGCCCGACTCGTGGTCTTTTTTGTGGAACTCGCGGTAATCGGCGTCGCCAGGGTAGCCCCAGTCCCCCGACCAGACCTGCTGGCCGGTGCGATCATTGCGGCCAATAGCGGCCACCGGCGGATCAGTCAGCCCCTTGTCGCTGCCCACCACATAATACGCCTCGTAGGTGGTCCCTGAAGCGCCCGTTCCCTCGGCAACCGGAACCACATAACGCCGTTTCACCGCCACATAGGGGCCAATAGCCACATCCCCGGCTGCCTTGCCAACAGGGCGGCCCCCTTCGATGGCGTGCGTCTCGACGAAAAAGTGGCCCAGGTCCAGCGCCGACAAATACTCTTCCATGCCCGGACGAACCACCCCGTCTTCATCTACATAGGCAGGGCGATAGGCGCACTCGGGCAGCCAGATGCCAGTGGGTGCGCGGCCAAACAATCGCTGATAGCTCTCGACGCCCGTGCGTAACTGTCCATAGACAGACGAATCGCGACTCAACAAGGGCAGGTAGCCGTGCGTGGCCGCGCTCGTGACCACTTCCAGGTACCCTTCGTCCTGTAACCGGCGAAATGCCCCCACCACATCTCCACCAAAGCGTTCGAGGTAGCTGTCTCTGACATGGGTATAGAAATCCCGGTAAAAGGTAGCCAGGTACTCTGCATGGCGCTCGTTGGCCTCGCCAAACCGGGGGATGTCCATCTTGGCCGCGTTGATCTCTTCTTCCAGGTAGACCAGGAAATGCTCGCGCACGTCCGCGTCGGCCAATTGCTCGGCAAGGATGGGGGTCATGCTGATGGTCAATTTGTAGGAGACGCCCTCGTCGCGCAGGTCATACAGCGCATTCAGCAGGGGGACATACGTCTCGGCCAGCGCCTCGTGAATCCACTCCTCCCCATGCGGCCAGCGGCCAGCCATTCGGGCATAGGGCAGATGGGTATGCAGCACAAAGGTAAATGCCCCCAACCCCTCAGTCGACCGGCGGGGCTTGGGCGCGGGCACGGCCTTCTCTTTGGCCTCCACCGTCTCCCTGGCGCGAACATATCCCCCGGCCTCGACGCTGGCGAGCAGGCTGCGCGTCCACTCGATCTCGCTCTGCATCCGCAGGCGAGCATGATCCCAGATGGCGCTCACCGTATCCCGCAGTACGGGGTCCGCCTGTCGCTGGCGGGCCGCATCCTCTATTCGCGCCAGCTCTTCCTGAAGCGCGTTCAGCCGCTCGCGCAGAGCCTCGGCGATCTCCTCTTGAGATAGCGCATCCATAAAAAGCGTGGCGATATCTTCGGGCGTGCGCGGGCGCTCTACCGAGGACCACGCATCACGCAGCAGGCGCGTCAGCTCCTCGCGGCCCTTGGGGCTGAGACGATAGATGACCCGCGCCGGTTTGCCTTGGGCCAGCTCACTTCCCAACCGCTCGATCAGGCCATCGTCGGCCATCTCCTCCAGTTCGTGATATAGCGTGGCTGCGGGGATCGTAGCCCACTCGCTGAACTCGTCTCGCTCCAGCATCCGCTTGATCTGATAGCCATACAAATCCCCTTGCCGGAGCAAGCCCAAGAGTATGGTCCGAACTTCCCTCATCACTATCCCCCTACTTGCTATTCTAATGGGAAACATTATGCGCGATAGCTATCCCCTTGGCAAGTGTTTCGTGAAGGTGGGTTGGAATGGGTTTCCTGCTCGCCCCAATCGTTGGTCAGTGGCAGACGGAGCGCAGGCTATGCGGGTAGGATGTGCACACCAGGAGTACGTCGGCAAAGGGAGATCATCTAGCATATTGTACCGCAAAACGCACACATTGGCACGTCCAGGCGCGCGAGATAATCGCTCCGATGAAGAGAATTGGACCGCCGGCTTCCAGCCGGCATAATATGAGCCTCCAAGGATGGCTAATGGCGCTAACATTTCGCGGATCAAGTGCTGGGTCAAAATCGAGGTTGCCCTCATCCGCCCTTCGGGCACCGGCATACATGCCGCTTTCTCCCGGGGGGAGAAGGCGGTAAGCGCGGCAATATGCCACCGGCATACATGCCGCCCTCGCCCCCTGGGAGAGTGCGGCATGCATGCCGGGCGGCTG
>JAAYXX010000487.1 GCA_012515695.1 Chloroflexota bacterium | reverse complement strand
GGCATGGCTATCAGCGAGGCCGTCGAAGTGGCGATGAAAAACGATGATACCAAGTACTCGCTGGGCAGCGTGCTCAACCACGTGCTTTTGCACCAGACGGTCATCGGCGAGGAAGCCATCAAGCAGCTCGATATGGCCGGGGTGCAACCGGACGTGGTCATTGGCTGCGTGGGCGGCGGCTCGAACTTTGGCGGGATCGCCCTGCCGTTCCTGCGCCAAAACCTGACGGATGGGGCCAAGACCCGCTTTGTGGCCGTCGAGCCGACTGCCTGCCCGACCATGACCAAGGGCGCGTATGCCTTTGATTATGGCGACACGGCCAAGATGGCTCCCGTCGTCAAGATGGACACCCTGGGCCATGATTTCGTGCCCGCGGGCATCCATGCCGGTGGGTTGCGCTATCACGGCATGTCGCCGCTGCTGTCTGCCCTGCATCACTATGGCTATATCTCGGCGGTGGCCTACCCGCAAATCCCCGTGTTTGACGCGGCTGGACTCTTTGCCCGCACCGAAGGGATTATCCCGGCCCCCGAATCCTCGCACGCGATCAAGGGCGCGATTGATGAGGCGCTGGACGCCAAGGAAAAGGGCGAAGAGCGGGTGATCCTGTTCAACCTGAGCGGTCACGGCTTTATGGACATGACCTCCTATGATGCCTATGTGGATGGCAAGCTGGAGAACTATGCTTATCCGCAGGAAATGATCGCCAAATCGCTCAAGAACTTGCCGCAAGTTTGAACTCAAGCGGATGAGCGGGTATAGTATGGAGCTATCCATACTATACCCGCTCGCTACATTGCCGGAGCGTTTGAAAAGGAACGTGCATGACGCCGAGAGTGCTGGTTACAGAAACGTTGGCCCCCAGCGGGCTGGAATTGTTACGCAAAGCGTGTGACGTAACGGTGCGTCTGAATCCCTCGCCGGATGAACTCTTGCAGATTATTGGGGATTACCAGGGGTTGATTGTGCGTAGCTCCACGCAGGTGACTGAGGCCGTGCTGGCCGCCGGGTCGCAACTGGCGGTCGTGGGACGGGCGGGAACCGGCGTGGACAACATTGACCTGGAAGCGGCCACCCGGCACGGGATCATTGTGGTGAACGCGCCCACCGGCAATACGGTGGCGGTGGCCGAGCATACGCTGGCCCTGATGCTGGCGCTGGCCCGGCATGTCTGCGAGGCGAACGTGGGCATGCACGCGGGGCGCTGGGATAAAAAGCACCTGATGGGCAGCGAGTTGCGCGGCAAGACGCTGGGGCTGGTGGGCCTGGGGCGCGTGGGCGCTGCGGTGGCGGCGCGAGCCAGAGCCTTTGAGATGCGAGTGATCGCCTATGACCCGTTTGTGTCTCGCGAGCGGGCGCAGCAGTTGGATGTGCAATTGGTGGGGTTGGAGCAACTGCTCGCGCAGGTGGAC
This sequence comes from Chloroflexota bacterium, assembly GCA_012515695.1. Lineage (GTDB taxonomy): Bacteria > Chloroflexota > Anaerolineae > UBA1429 > UBA1429 > JAAYXX01. The sequence goes on along the minus strand of JAAYXX010000487.1, from coordinate 644 downwards.
TATGTGTCGCTGCACGCCCCGCTTACAGAGCGGACTCGCGGGATGATCGGGGCGCGAGAGTTGACGCTCATCAAGCCCGGCGCCTATCTGGTGAATTGTGCGCGCGGCGAATTGCTGGATGAGGAGGCATTGGCGCAGGCGTTGCAGGTGGGAACCATCGCGGGGGCGGCGTTGGATGTGTTTGCCCATGAGCCTGATATCTACCCCGTCTTGCGCTCGTGCCCGAATTGCCTGCTGACGCCTCATCTGGGGGCATCTACCGAGGAAGCGCAAACCGGCGCGGCGGAAGAAGTGGTGCAGCAGGTGGTGGATGTGCTGGAAGGGCGTCCGGCGCGCTATCCGGTGAACGTTGCGGCGCTCCCGCCAGAAGAGGCGGCTTTGCTGGCTCCTTATCTAGAACTGACCCGGTGCATGGGGCGCTTTTACGCCCAGTTTGCCGAGAACCACCTGACCCGGTTGGAGGTGACTTTTGCCGGGGAGGTGGCTGCCCACGACCTGGCGCTGCTGACGGCGGCTGCGTTGGCGGGGGTGTTGTCCGAGATGGACGAGCCGGTCAATCTGGTGAACGCGCCGCTGATTGCCCGCGAGCGGGGAATTGTGGTGGATGAGGTGCGTACCTCCGAGACGTTTGATTTCACCGACCT
>JAAYXX010000486.1 GCA_012515695.1 Chloroflexota bacterium | reverse complement strand
TGGTACATGCGGTGAACCTGTTTGCCCGTTTCGGCTATGGGCGGTTCCCGGTCGTGAACGAGGATGGCAAGCTGGTAGGAATCCTTACCAAAGGGGATATTGTCCGGGGTCTCTTGCGACAGATGGAAGTCCAGTGGCATGCCGAAGAGATTCAGCGTTATCGCGCCAGCCATATTTTCGAGGATATCGAGTCCGACGATACAGGGCTGGTCTTGCGCTATGCTGTCAAGAGCCACGACCTGGTGCATGGCGGCGAGGCGGCCAGCAAGATCAAGCGCGCGCTGGAGCGGCTGGGGGCGCACCCCAGGGTGGTGCGGCGCGTGGCCGTTGGGGTGTATGAGACAGAGACGAACATCATTATCCACACGGTAGGCGGTGAGATTATCGCCGAAGTGAGACCGGATCGTCTCAGGATTACGGCGGTTGACAACGGGCCGGGTATCTCGGATATTGAGCAGGCTATGGAGCCGGGGTTTTCCACCGCACCGGATTGGATTCGCGAGTTGGGCTTTGGCGCGGGCATGGGCCTGACGAATATCAAGGCTTGTGCGGACGAGATGAAGCTCGAGTCGCAGGTTGGAGTTGGAACCCGCCTTGAATTAGTTTTCAAGTTGCACTAGGATGCCCCAGGAGGTCGGCTATTGACGGTCCAAGAGATTGTGAACGCGTTGGGCTTGGAGATAGTTGCGGGTGCGGACCGGTTGGACCAAGAGATCACCGGCGGGTATGCGTCTGATCTGTTGAGCTGTGTGATGGCGGGGGCGCAGGCGGGGAATGCGTGGGTTACGCTACAGGCGCATCTCAACGTGGTGGCTGTGGCCGCTTTGCTGGAGTTGGCCTGCGTGATCATCACCGAGGGGGCGCGTCCCGATAGCGACTCTATCGCCAGGGCAAACGAAGAAGGTGTGCCGATCCTCCTGACCAGGGAGAGCACTTTTACAGTTGTCGGCAAGCTGCACCAACTGGGCGTGCGCGGGCCTCAGTAGCACATGCCCAGCGAGGCAGCGCACAGGGCAGCGCATACAACGGCCAGTGGGTTGCGCCCACTATGGGCAGACCTGCATGTGCATACCGTTGTCTCGCCTTGTGCCGAAGTAGAGATGATTCCGCCGCTTATCGTGCAACGGGCGCGCGAGTTGGGATTGGGTCTGATTGCCATCACCGATCACAATACAGGCGAGAATGTAGAGGCCGTGCAACAAGCAGCACAGGGAAGTGGTCTGGTAGTGCTACCCGGAATGGAAGTCCAGACCAGGGAAGAAGTACACGTGCTATGCTTGTTCGATACTCTTGATGCACTGCTCGATTGGCAAGAGCAGGTATACGCGAGCCTGCCGCCACTCAAAAATCGAGAGGATGTATTCGGCGCTCAATTCGTTGTGGATGAATCCGGGGAATTCGTCCGCATGAATGAGCGCCTGTTGTTGACTTCGGCATCGTTGAGCATTGATGAGGTGGTGTCGGCTGTCGCGAGGCTGGGGGGCTTGACCATTGCCGCCCACGTGAACCGACCTGCTTATAGTTTGATTACCAACCTGGGGATGATCCCGCCGGGGCTGGCGCTCTCGGCGTTAGAGATATCCCGCCATGTGACGCCAGAAGAGGCGATAGCCCGCTTGCCGCAGATAGCGGGGTGGCCCCTGATTCGATCTGGCGACGCACACCAATTGTCCGAGATGTGTGCGAGTACGCTGATTGCCATGCGCGAGCCTTCCATTGCCGAACTGGCGATGGCCTTCCGGCAGGAGGGCGGGCGCAGAGTGAAGGTGCTGGTCTGATGATCCTCTTATCAGGATTATCATTGCAGTAGAATCCATTATGGTCTAGGGAGGGATCAAGGTGGTCGAGGATACGCAGGTCTTGGCAGAAGAAACACTTGATATGGCGCCACTGGACGAGGTACTCGACGAGTATCGCGGCCAGAGAGGGGCGGTGATTCCCGCGTTGCAAAGGGCCCAAGACATCTATGGCTATCTGCCTACCGAAGTATTGCAACACGTCTCCAGGCGATTGAACGTGCCCCTGAGCCAGGTGTATGGCGTAGCGACGTTCTACGCGCAGTTCTACCTCCAGAAACGGGGGCGCAACGTGGTGCGCGTTTGCGATGGGACGGCCTGCCACGTGCGCGGGGCTGGCAAGATCATCAAGATGCTGGAAGACGATCTGGGGATCAAGGCGGGGGAAACGACGTCCGACTATCGCGTGACAATGGAAGTGGTGTATTGCCTGGGGTCGTGCGGCCTGTCGCCTGTGGCAGTGATTAACGATCAGGTGGTGGGGCGTCTCGTCCCGGAAAAAGCGGTAGAACTGATCCGCCAACTGGACTAGGTGAGTGCGCGAACTATCTCTGCACATTCTTGACGTACTGGAGAACTCGCTGGAAGCCGGGGCGACCAGGATTGACCTGACGATCACGGAAGACTCGGCCAGCAATCGGCTGATCATTAACATTCAAGATAATGGGCGCGGCATGCCGGAGGATGTCTTGTGTCGAGTGGTCAACCCATTTTTTACGACACGAACAACTCGGCACGTAGGGCTGGGGATTCCTTTGTTCAAAGCGGCTGCCCAACGTTGTAATGGAGACCTGACCATCACCTCGCAGGTGGGGGTGGGCACTCGGGTGCAGGCGGTGTTCGAGTTGAATCACGTGGACCGGGCGCCGCTGGGCGATATCAAGAGCACTCTGCTGGGGGTCATCCTGTCGGATCGAGGGAGCGACCTCCACTACCGGCACCAGGTGGACGAGCGGGTCTTTGAGTTTGATACAGCCGAGATGCGCGAATTGTTGGGGGATGTGCCTCTGACACACCCTCAGGTGCGAGATTGGCTGGACGAGTTTCTGACCGAAGGGTTCGCCGAGATGTACAGGGGATAACCGATTGCAGAGTATTCAGGACGTGTTCCGATTTTTACTACGAGGAGAACGATATGCCAAAGCTGAAATCTCTGGATGATCTGCGGCGTGTTCGGGAGCAGGCCCAGAGCGAGATGAAGACTCGCCTGGAGACTGGGACAACCATCACCGTTGGGATGGGGACCTGTGGCATCGCAGCAGGGGCGCGCGAGACCATGCATGCAATCCTCGACGAATTGCGTGAGCGGGAAATTGATGCCCACGTGACGACGGTGGGCTGCATCGGCATGTGCATGCTCGAACCGTTGGTGGATATCGAGCAGGCTGGCCAGCCGCGCATTACTTACGGGAACATTACCAAGGACAAGGTGTCGCGTCTGATCGAAGAGCACCTGATCAAAGGCAACGTGGTAGAGGAATGGGTGGTGGGGCGCCTGCAGCGGTAGTTTGTGCAGTCGAACCCTGATGATGGTATTCGCGCCTGATCATCACACTTGAGGCGCTCGGCGTTTGTGCCTGATGGCAGCGCCATTTGGCGGCGCCAGTTGCGCTCGGTGGCGGTGACAGGCAGGAGATGTATAGTCCAGGAGGACAAGTCATGGCGGATTCCCTGTACCGGGCGAACGTCCTGGTATGTAGCGGCACAGGTTGCACGGCATCTGGCTCGCAACCACTCATGGAAGCATTGAAATCCGAAGTCATCCGCAGGGGCCTCGAAGACGAAGTGCGCGTGGTAGAGACTGGCTGCCGAGGTTTCTGCGCGATGGGGCCTGTGATGATTATCTACCCCGAAGGCATCTTTTACTGCCAGGTGCAGGCCGAAGATGTGGCCGAGTTGGTAGAGG
>JAAYXX010000485.1 GCA_012515695.1 Chloroflexota bacterium | reverse complement strand
GGTTGCCACGCTGCGTAACGTGATGCGGAATCCCAGGAACCACCACCCGTGCCAGCCTCGCCATAACACCATCCTGCCTGTTCACATGATTGCCCGTCAAGGAGATACGTATGGTGTCCCCGGAATTCCGGAATTCTGCCCGGAATTCTGGCGTCCCCTGAAATCCCGGGAATGCCCGCCCCGGAATTCCCCGGAATTCACAAGTAGAGCCTCTCGTCAATCGTCTGCAACCACAACAGCTCTGGGCGAAAGAGTCGTTGCTGGCTCCAGGGGTCCGTCGAACGTAAAATCATAAACGCCATCCTGGTTCCAGGCAGTAGACATTCCTGTCAGCTTGAGAGCGACGCGCCGCTCGCCGTCACAGTACAACAACGTGCGGTTCAGAGCATCTTGGGGCCGCCCCCGCATCACTCTGCACTGCATGACGTTCCGGCCGCCGAGACGGAACACCGACAGTGGTTTCATCTCAATTTCCATTGGTCATCCTCCGTTAATCTTACGGGCGGCCGTGAGCCAGTCCTCGATCCACGTTGCGTCGGCATCACTGATTCCAAGCAGGCGCCGGTGGCGTAGCATGAAGTCCTTCACATGCATCTCCAAGCCGCCGGTTGCACCCGGTGTCAGCTTATTCGTCAGTCCAATGCGATGTTGCACATTGTGCAGGTACTCCTCCAAGACCTCCAGTTTGCGCGCACCGGGCCGCAGCAAGAGGTCGTTGTTCAGAAATGTTCCGGCGTTGGCCCCGCGGCTATCGAGGTAACGAACGATCTCAGGGCTCTGGTCGATAACGTACCCACGCGATCCCAACTTGCGAAGCAATGCTGGATCTGCTACCTCCGTCGCTCGCGCGCCGTCATTGAACAGCTCCACACCGCGGTTCGCGGAACGGACACGGGCGTCAGGTATTCTACCCGCGCTCCGCGCGCTTCGCCAAGCCAAACCGGCGTTGGTGAGGCCGCCGCCGAGGCCGCCCAGGAAGCGGCCCCACTGTTCCCCGCGCTCGCCGCCGATCTGTTTGCCAACGTACCCGCCGCCGTACTGCATCCCGTACTGAATCGCCGCACGACGCGCCCCCACCGCCAACATATCCCCGCACAACTTCCACGACAGCTTCCCACCGATCGCCGCATACTTGCCGCCCTTGGCGATCACGTCGCCCACCAGCGGCACGGCGCTGACGGCGCTCGCCGCCGCGAAGCCCATGCTCCAGTGCCCCGCCGTCCAGTTGCCATTCGCATAGTAGTAGATGCCCTGGGCCACGTATAACGCACCGTGAACCAGATCCACGATGTCGCCTATCACCGGCACGAAGCCGACCACGTCAAGAACGACATGCAGCCCCTTGTACCACCCTGGCTGACCGGCAAAGCAATCGGTCGCCGCATACCGTTTCTGCCGCAACTCCCCGTAGTCCACCGCCAGCGACCGCCCCGTCATCGCGTCGTACGACACCCCGTCGACCGTGTACACTTCCGCGGCCCAGTTGTATCGGCCACCACGATAGAGATACTCGAACGGACGATCCGCGATGTTGCCCACACGCTCGCATAATCAGTATACTGTCCCCGGTAGTCCGAAGTGCCATTATATACTGTCCCCGTTAGTCCGCGATTATGCAGTATCGCCGATGGTTTTGCAGTGACCTGGCTCGGTGCGGCCCCGTTCGATGCCGTTCACCTCGACTCCAGCGGTTCTATAGACCACTTGCCGCTCGCCTCAACTCAACACACCTGTCCGGTTGCGCCGCGGCGACAGCGCCGGGGTAGCGCAGCGAGGGCCGGTCAACCTGCGGCCCCTGGAAGGCCCTGCGGGGTTGTGCTGCGCCCAGGAGTCTCGAAGGCCGTTGCGGACGTTCGTGAATACGGTTTCCGGGCCACCTTGGGGGCGGGTCGCCGGGGCCGCGGGCGAAATGAGGTTGCCTTCTTGGTGGCCAAGCGTCATATTGGTATCTGAAGAGCCCGGCAGCGTTGCCGGGCAAGGCCATATGGGAAATGTCGGTTAAGACATTTGAGGAGGATCGTTTCTGAACATGGCCCGTACACTGACCGTGGACACGATCACCTTGGATCCCGCCAACCACGAATTCGTCCTGTACTTCGTGGAGGACGGTCCTTGGCCCGAGAATCCATTGGCCATGAAGGAGTCCATGGTACGTATACAAGGGCGAATCTTTGACGCGATTGATGCGATAGTGAATGGCATTGTGGCTGCGAAGTATCCAGAGTCCTCGGGAATGGCATTCAGAATCCAAGTTGACTCGCCAAGTGGTGTTCCTGATGCGTTATCGCAGATCGTGACTGTGACGAGACAATACGTTGTGGAGAATAATGAATACCGTACCTCCATTGCCAATTCGCACCATGTGCAGGGCTTACGCATCGTCACCGGTCATGAAATGGGCCGCTTCAGCAGAAAGGCAGCAAAGGGGCTATAGGGGTCCGCGTCGGGCGGGGCAGTTGCTGCGCGAGGCGGAGAGCATGAGATCATAAAGGACAAGGTTGCGAAGGCGTCTCAAGGCGTTCTGGGCAATAGGTGCGATCTGGGCGAGGACGCTGGTGAGGTAGGCCGGGTGCCATGCCTGCCCCGTCAGGCATGGGTTGCTGGGGAGGTCATAACTAGTATACTGTCCCCATATGGCGCGGAAGTCCCCGGAATTCTCCGTCAGCCGCCAGCACGTCTCTTGCGCAGTGCGACGGAAATCTCCTGGCGCGTCATCGTCTTTGATGGCTGTTTCGTCCTTTGTTCCTTCAACCACTGTTCCCACTTCTCCGCATCCGTGCCAAGATCGATGCCCGCAAGCGCCACGAGTTCTTGGTGCGCTTGCTCACGCGGCATATGCCCGATGGCACCCTCCGGAAAGTCTCCACGTAAGTTGGCTATCAGCATTTCAGTCGGTGTTAGTCGTGGCATATTGTCCTCCCAATGCTCTAGAGCCAGTTCGCGATATACCTCATTGAATCAGCCCTTTGTGCCGGACTCAGTCCTCCCAGATAACGGTCAACCGTTCGCAAAGCCCTCATCTCCACCAGGGCTTCGATTCGCCCACGCTGCATGGCATAGAGCACCCTGTATTTGGCTATGCCGAAACGCGTGGCATGGCGGGCGTGTGATAATTCATGCACCGCCGCGATTAGACGCCCCGCTTCGGTCTTCCGCAGTACATTCTGGCTGATCGCTATGACCCGCCTGCCATTGATCACATTAAACCACGGGCTCTTGCCAGTAGTAAAAACAACATCATCAACCAAGCCTCCCAGTCTGACTCCCGCAGCTTCGGCAGCCTCCTGCATCAGCGCGAACGCTTGCTGTTGCCGAACTCCAGTATAGAACAGCGTTTGGTTGCCCACTGTCGTCTTCGTGAGCGACTGGGCCATCGCGCCCGTGCTCTTCTGAGCGGACTCAACAATCCTACCTGCATTCCGGACGACACTCAAGCCTTTGAGTTTCGACGCCACAGCGGCCAGGCCCAAGCCTTCGATCGGAGCCCCGGCCAGGTCGATCCCGATGTCGATGCACCGCGCCGCCGTGCCGCTGCCGGTCGCCATCTTCGCCAACTGGTACGTCAACGTCTCCGTGTGCTCCCCGCTCCACATCGTGCGCAGCCCGGCCGGGTGCCATGCCTGCCCCGTCAGGCATGCGGAATCCCAGGAACCACCACCCGTGCCAGCCGCGCCATAACACCATCCTGCCTGTTCACATGATTGCCCGTCAAGGAGATACGTATGGTGTCCCCGGAATTCCCCTTCCCTCGTCTCCGCCCGGCCACCCGCCGCCAGTACTCAACACCTCGCTTACTGTAGCTACGTCTGCACGCCACATTGTGCCATCTGCTGCGCTGATAGCACGGTGCAGTACGTCACCAACGTCTAGACACGATGTGCCGCACACTTGGGCGTCTGCGACAAACTGCTGCCCTCCTAGTGGCTTCTGCAACTGTAGAAGGACCTTTGAGCTTCGGGCCTCGCAGGCTATGTTCAGTCCCGCCTGAATAGGCATGGCTCTCGCACTGGCTTGCAGGATTCCTGCAGGCGTCTCCGTCACCAGCCTTCTGCCCCGCTTTCCGGTCCCCATGCTGATGAGTTCGTCCATTCCGCCATCTAGCTCACTCATTTCACTCAGGTACGCCTGCACGTCGGGAAGATTCGCCATGGTCGTAATCTCTGCCCTAACAACGACACGTTGTGCAAAGGAGCGGACCCCCTTCTTTTCGGCCAACCAACACGGCGCTTGTAACTCCGCACATGGCTCAATATCAATGACGGCCGTGGCTGCAGCTGCGCCAGCCAATTCCTGCAGCCAGCCCTGGCTGCTACACGCTCCGACACCTTTCTGCTCTGTGTCCCGAACGCATCTGGCAAAATGTTGCCTGACTCGCACCGTGCTCTCCTGTGCCTCTTGAAGACACCACAATACGCGTTCGTCATCTAGTAGATCACCCACACGATGATCGCCGATCATACTACAGGTCCACCCTGAGCTCACTGCGCCTTCGCTAATATAGATTGCCAGCATCTCTACACTCCTATTTCACATATCCCCACTGTTGCAGTACCACCTGGACTTGGCGCTCATAGTGGGGAACAAGCCGTGTTGGGAAACCAACGCCGATGCCGCCAGGCCCCGCCATCCTCTGGGCCTGCGAAAAGTGGATCAGTTCGTGGGATAGCGTTTCCATATTCGACCCGGCATACAGCTATATTCTATTTTCGACTGCACTATACTCGCCATAGATCCGCAAGCCTTCAGAATCAAACACATCGATGCTCCTTTGGTGACGGACTATCTTTCCACCGCTTGCGATGAATGCATCGTAGAGTTTTCTATTCGCCGCCTTTATGTCCGCTTTGGCCCCAGTTGATACGTATTGCGCCGGGCGGCGAACCTGAGACTGCAGGGAGGCGGTCCATCGGGTACCGCGAGCGGTCCAACTGCCCGCCGCCCTCACCCCCGCCCAGGCCAGCGGCACGGCTGCGCCGAGAGCGCCGCCCGTCACGCCCGCCATGAACGCATTGCCCCAGTTTACCCCCTGCCCTGCCGCCCAGTCCCCGGCGACGCTCCCCGAGAACCCTCCCGCGAAGCCGCCCGACGCGCCCCCCGTCACACCCATCAGCACCTCCCCGCCCAACCCCGCCCGCATCACCGCGTGCGCCGCATTGCCCGCCACCACGCCCCCGCCGAGGCCTGCCGCGGTGAACGCCGCAACCCCAAGCATCACCCCGCCCGACGCCAACCCGCCGATCGCTCCGCCAATCGCCCCCACCTGGGCCGACCGCACCGCCTGGTTCCAATCGTGCGTCGCCGCCCCCATCGCCGCAAAGCCCACCCCTGCCCCCATGAACGCCCCTGCCGCCACCATGCCCACCAGGAAGACCGGAGCCGCCGCCC
>JAAYXX010000484.1 GCA_012515695.1 Chloroflexota bacterium | reverse complement strand
CCCGCAGTGCACGTCGACCCTGCCAACGCAGGACGACGCCCCCACGGCAGCCTCCACCGGCAAGGCAGCACCGGCAGCAAGCTCGGGCAGTTGATAAGGGCCTACCTGGGACTGAATGTCCCAGGCTGCTGAAAAACCCGTTGAAAACGGGTATGTGATCGTCCAACGCACCTGTGCATTTTGCCCTACACCAGCCCAGCACTTTTAGTGCTGGGCATGCACGCCGCTGGCGAGGTCCTGTAGCTATTCACCTCGCTTTTTTCCGTGATAACCAACAGTTAGCGCCATTGGCCTCCTTGGCGGCTTGTAATTATGCCGGCTGGAAGCCAGCGGTCCAATAATGTAGTGTTGTATTTTCCAGCAATTCACAGTATAATAATCGAGTCAGCACAAAAGGGACTGGCGATTCATTCTGACGCGCTAGGCGATATGCCGGATGCGGCATCCGCACAGTCATCGGACGTGCCAGCCAACCTACGCGAAAACCACAGCTACATCCTACCCCTCACTCTTCTTCATCACCCCACCAGCCAGCCCCAACACGCCTGCTAGCATCATACGGCGAGACCGGACACTACGCCGCCCACAGCCGTTTTGGGCACGCAGCCCTTATGGGCACGCTCACAATCCGGCACTCTCCACCGGACAAATAGCATATCATTTCGCAGACGAGGTCGATGCATCCTTCGTCCATGTCCCAGGGGTCCTGTTACGCGGGGCATGGGCCAATATGGAGATGGAGGCAGCAATGACGCCAAGCGAGACAGGTCCGGGCATCGGCAAGATGCCCACCGGCATTGAGGGCCTGGACGAGATCACGGGAGGGGGACTGCCACGCGGTTGCACCACCCTGATTCTGGGGGGGCCTGGCGCTGGAAAGACGGTCCTTGCCCTGCAAACGCTGGTAAACGGCGCGCGCGTATGGGGCGAACCGGGCATCTTTTGCGCCTTTGAGGAAAACGCGAGGCGAATCGTAGCCAATGCCGCTACATTTGGCTGGAATCTACCTGCCCTGGAAGAGGCCGGTCTCTTTTACCTGGATACCCGCATGTCGATGGACGCCATTCGCAGCGGCGCCTTTGACCTGAGCGGAATGCTGTCCAGTCTGGAAGCCAAGGCCAACGAAATGGGCGCTCAACGCATCGTCTTTGATTCCATCGGAGTGTTGCTCTCCCTGCTAGATGATCCATTGGCAGAGCGCCGCGAACTGGATCGGGTGCACGAATGGTTGAGCGCAACCGGGCTGACCGGCATCCTCACCGCTCGCGGCGGGGAGCGTGGGTGGCCCGACGGCTATGATTTCCTCCCCTATATGGCCGACGCCATCGTGCTGCTGCGGCAACAACTCACCGACCGCGTTTCCCAACGCCAACTGCGCGTGTGTAAATATCGCGGGTCCGCCTTTGCCGAGGGCATTTTCCCCTTGCTGATCGGCCCGGCGGGCATGGAAGTAGCCAGCTTTGGCCTGGAAACAGAGCTGAACTATGCGGTCTCTACCGAGCGGGTTTCCACTGGCGTCCCTCACCTGGACGCCATGCTGCAACAGGGCTATTACCGGGGCACCAGCGTACTGATCACCGGCGCGCCGGGCACGGCCAAGTCCACGCTATGCGGGGCATTTATCCAGGCCGCCTGTCAGCGAGGCGAGCGCGCCCTGTATGTCACCTTTGACGAAGGAGCCTGCGAGGTCGTCCGCAATCTGGCATCGGTGAACATTCAACTGGAGCCTGCCATCCACTCCGGCTTGCTACGTATGTACGCGGCCCGCACACAGAGCCGTAGCGCCGAGGCCCATCTGGTCCACCTGAGAAGCCTGATTCGCACCCATCAGCCCCACTGCCTGGTCATTGATCCCCTTTCGGCCATGATGAACGCCGGTGGACAAACCAGCGCGCTGGCCGTGGCCCAGCAATTGCTGCATATCACCAAAGACCTCGGCATCACCGTGGTGTTTACCAGCATTTTGGATAGCACCGACCCCGATGAAGAGAGCACGCCACTGGCTATCTCGACCATTGCCGATACCTGGATTCATCTTTCCTATATCACCCAGAGAGGGGAGCGCCAACGGACATTGACCATCGTCAAGTCACGCGGGACCCACCACTCCAGGCGCGTGCGCGAGTTGGTGCTTGGCGATATGGGCGTTACCCTGGCTGATCTCGCGGCCCCTGCCGGGCAGACAGCGCCGGGCGCGCCGGGTTGGCCCAAGGCTCTGGCTGGCGAGCGCCCAGCCGCGCCCCCCACCGACGAATGCGAGCGGCGGCGGCATATCTCAGCCCCGACAGAGGCCAAGTTGCGCCTGCGGATAGAGTCTCTACAACGCGAACTGGATACGACCAAGGCACAACTGGCCGCCCTACAGTCGCAAGGCAGCCCGATGTCGGCCCACGAGTCACGCCGAGAACTGCGCGCCATAGGCGAGGCGTGCGAGCCTTGCGCCCCGCCCAGCCAACCCGCGCCAACCATCGCCCAGAACCAGGCTCCGCCCACCGATCAGCCCACCGCCACGCCACGGAATGGATTGGTACTGCGGCTATATGTCACCGCCGACGCCCCTAACTCGATCCGCGCCCGTGCAAATCTGGCGGCGCTCTGCCGCGAGTACCCGCTCAAGTGTCATTTGGAGGTGATAGACATCTCCCAGGAGCCGCTCCGCGCTCTGAAAGACAACATTCTCGCCACCCCTACCCTGGTCAAACTCTCGCCCGGCCCCACCCGCAAGGTGATAGGGGATCTCGCAGATGCCAGTTTCGTGCTCTCCGCCCTAGGAATGGACGAGAAAAAGACATGCTAGAGATCAAGACACCAGATGACGAGCATATTGCCAATCTGATTCGGCGCCTGTCCGACACCCAGGCCGCCCTGGAAGCGGCACTCGCCGGGCAGGTAGACGCGATCCTCGTTGACCAAGACCAACCAGCATCTCATACACCCCCCCTGGAAACCCGTGTCTGCGGTCAGGTGGATGCCGTGGTGGACCCCGACAGCGGGCAAACGCATCTGCTTCCTCACGCACAGGGCGCGTTGTGGAATCGCGAAGCCCGGCTACGCATGCTCTTGCAGCAAATGCCCACCATCACCTGGACTACCGACGAGAACCTGCATTGCACCTCGGCAATGGGGGCCGGGCTGACCATGCTGGGGGAGCTGTCCCCCGAACAGATAGAGAACTGGCTGCTAGATCAGGAGGTCATCCCCGACCAGGAGCACCCGATCCTTGTCGCCCATCGCCGGGCGCTGGCGGGTGAGTCCGTTTCCTTTGAGACCAAAGCCAATGGCCGCGTGTTCCAATGCCATGTCGAGCCTTTGCGCGACGCCAGCCAGACCATCGTGGGCTGCATCGGCGTTGGCCTGGACATCAGCGAGCGGGTGCGGGCAGAAGAGGAGCTGCGTCAGGCACACGCCGAGCTAGAAGACAGGGTTCAGCAGCGAACCGTCGAGCTGGCCCGCGCCAATGCCCTGCTGCGCGCCGAGATTGTCGAGCGGCAGCGCGTGGAAGCAGAACGCGAGCGACTGCTCCGCCAGGTGCAGGAGGAGCGCGCCCGGCTGCAAGCTGTCCTGCAACAGTTACCCGCCGGGGTCATCATCGTCGACGCTGCCACGAACCAGGTTGTCCTCAGCAACCAGCAGGTAGACGCCATCTGGCGCGCCCCCGATGCGCCTGGCGACAGCAAGGACATCTGGCAAACGCTCAAAGGGTTCTACCCGGATGGCGCGTGCTACACCCCCCAGGATTGGCCCCTGGCCCGCTCGTTGCGCGACGGGACAGTGGTCTGCGACGAAGAGATCCAAATCCTGCGCGGCGATGGATCGTATGGGACAGTCCTCGCCAGTTCGGCCCCCATCTGCAACGATCAGGGGAGCATCATCGCGGCTGTGGCTACGTTCCACGACATCACCGAGCGCAAAGCAGCACAGGAGGCGCTGCAACGCGCACGCGACGCCCTGGAGCGGCGCGTCGCCGAGCGCACCGCCGAGCTAACCCGCGCAAACGTCGCGCTGCGACAGGCCGCCGACAGCCTGGAAGCGGCCAACCTGCAATTCCTGGCCCTGGCGCGCGTCGGGCAAAAGGTCCAGGAAACCTTTTTCGCAGACGACCTTGTCAAAACGGTGGTGGAAGAACTGCACAAACTCGACAGCCATTCCGCCATCCTGCTCTGGGAGGGCGATAGCCTCGTCTTGCGGCACACCTCCCTCGAACCCGAATTGCTGGTGGGCCTGGAGGGGCTGGCAGGCCGCAAGCTGCTCGATAGCCCCCTGCACATCAGTGCCGAGATGCTGGAAGAATGGCACGAGGAAGAGGCGGCCCGCCTGCTCCGCAAGCCGTGGCAATATCTGGCCCAGGTGCTCGAGATCGAACCTAGCCCAACCCTGCGCGGGCTGCTAGATATGGCCGGAATGGGAGACCTCATCGCGGCCCCCCTTGTTGCCCGCGACAAGACGCTGGGCGTCCTCGCCATCTGGGCGCGCACCTTGCAGGAGAGCGATGTGCCCGCAGTAACGGTCTTTGCCAACCAACTGGCTATCGCCATAGAGAATGGGCGCATGTTCGAGACCATCCAGGTTCAACATGTGCAACTGCGAACACTCAGCGCCCGCCTGGCTAATGCCGAAGAGATCCAGCGCCGCGCCCTGGCCCACGAGTTGCACGATCAGTTGGGCCAAAACCTCAGCGCACTGGGGATCAGTTTGAGCATCTTGAAAACGCAACTCGGGCCTACCCTGCCAGAACCGGCCAAAGAGCGGCTCGACGACTCGCTCGCCATGCTCCAACAGATGACCGATCACGTGCGCGGCCTAATGGCTGACTTGCGCCCGCCCGTGCTGGACGACTATGGGTTGGTGGCCGCGCTCCGATGGCACGGGGAAAGGTTCTCCCTCAGAACCGGCATTCGCGTCACCGTGGTCGGCGACGAGCCAAACCCCCGACTGGACGACGCGGCAGAGATCAGCCTGTTCCGCATTGCCCAGGAGGCGCTGATCAACGTCGCCAAGCACGCCCAGGCTTCGGCGGTGCGGGTGGCCGTCGAGGCCGACGGGCCTGTCACGCGGCTGGTCATCGCCGATGACGGCGTCGGCTTTGACATGAGCCAGGTCTCGGCCAAGAAGCAACAACACGGCTGGGGGCTGATCGGCATGCAAGAACGCACCCAGGCCCTGGGAGGGCGCTGGCTGATCGATTCCGCGCCGGGGCAAGGCACCAGAATAGTCGTCGAGATCGGCTGATGGGGCGATACCCGGCGGTTGAAACCGCGGCAACGTTTGCGTGCCAGCAAGCTGGCGACGCCATGCATGGCGCACCTGCCTTCGCAGGTTCGCTTCCCAGCCGCCGAAGGGCGGCTGCGCCAGCAAGCTGGCGATGCAAGGGTTGGTGCAGTTTATGAATTTTAACTATTAATCTGGGTAACCCGCTGTGGCTGCGGCCCGCGCCGAACACCTAGCACTAAAGTGCCAGGCTGGT
>JAAYXX010000483.1 GCA_012515695.1 Chloroflexota bacterium | reverse complement strand
TCCTTGTCTTCCCTCCAGGGGAAGATCACGCCAGGGCAGTCTGTCATGAACATCGGTTCGTAATCCAGCGCGCGGGCCAGGCGAATCTCGTCGTCGATGCGGTTGCCGGTTACCGGCAGCCCCAGGTAGCGCAGCGTTTCCTCCAGCACGGGGGTGTGCGGCAAAAAGGGGGAAACGATTAGCCTGGCTCCCGGCACACGCCGGACGTAATCCAGGAATCTCTGGCGGGGAGAGAGGGTCGTCATAGGTGCTCCTTGCGTTGGGATGATATCTGTGATGTTCGAGCGGTCTATGCCGGGCTGCCAGTGCGCCACGTCTGCAACACATCGCGCACCTGGGCCACCTGGATGGCTACCTGGCTGTATTCGTTCTGGCCGGTATGGTATTCGACGCCCCAATAGCCCTGATAGTTGGCGTCGCGCAAGAGCTGCATCTTTTCGACCAAAGGCCCTGCGGTGATGTCCCAGGAGATGTGGGTGTGCATGGCCCACGCAGCAGCCTGCGCGTCGGCCTGGTCGGGGTCGTCCGATTCCCAGTTGCCAAAGTGCAGCAATAAGCCAAAGGCCGGGCTGTCTACTGCCTCGATGAGGCGCTGCATGTTGGCGGGGATGCGTTCCGGCCCCCAATGGTTTTCTGGCCCTACCATGTAGCCATTGTCATAGGCTCGCTGGGCGTATTCCTGGTAGCGGCGCACAATCCAGTCGAACTGCTCGGTGGTGAAATCGGGGTCGCGGCTGCCCGCGTCAATGCGAATGGTGCGCGCGCCCAGTATTTCGGCGGCCCGCAGGTGGGCCAACGCGTTCTGATAGTTGCGCTCGCGGGCGTCGGGGTCGTTCTCCCAGATGTGGGCCTGATCCACGCACAGGTTCGCCAGAGTCAATTCGCGCTCGTCCAGCGCGTCCTTTACCTTGCGTAGATAATCCTCGTCGGTGGTGGGCAACATGCCGTTCCAGATGTCTGCCGACTGGAGGCCGTAACGGTATTTGCAGCTCTCCAAATACCCAAAGACGTCCATCTTGCCTTCTCTGACAAGGCCGTGAAATGCGTACGAGGCGATGGAGATGCGCATGTGTTCCCCCTTTTGCTGGTCGTTGGGTGCTGTCTGAAACGAACGCCTGTCAGCTATGATGGGATTATGCGCCAAAATCGGGGGCTTGCCAACCGTTAGCGCGCCCGTCGGGGGATGAAAGATAGAAGGCGTGCGTTGTGTATTTAGTCACGAGGGGGCAGCCCCGCCTGGGACTGAATGTCCCCGGCTGCGGAAAGAGGAAACCCGTCAAGACGGGTTAATGAGCGTTTTGGAAGGGGATTGGACCGCCGGCTTCCTTGGCGGCTTACAATTATGCTGGCTGGAAGCCGGCGGTCCAACTATACGGCGTGCCATCGCGTAGGCAGTTGTAACTGCACCCACGATTGCCGCGGTTTCAACCGCCGGGCATCGGCAAGCCAACAGGGGGCGGGGTATGCCCCGCCCCCTGTATGGTAGTGTGTAACTTGGCTGTCAGGCTTGGGGCGGCGTGGGCTGCCGCTTGGAGCGCCGTCGGATCAGGCGGACGAGCAGCCAGATCAGCGCGGCGGGCACGAGAAAGATGGGCGAAAGGATCAGCACATAGATCACAATGTCCGCCAGCACTCTGAGCACGTTCACCAACGCCCGCAGGGCGCGGCTGCCCGTGACCAGCGGGTTCCAACTGACCTTCTCGACCACTGTGGCGGGCGCGGCCTTGGGGCGGAGTTCCACGTGGATGGTAGCCAGGGCTGTCATCCGCTCCAGGTATTGCTGCCGTCCCTTGACGGTCTCGATCTGCCCGCGGATATTGGTCAGCTCGCGATGGATTTCCAGGATTTCCTCGGCCTTGCCCCGATTCTCGCGCACCTCGGTCAGCAGGGCCAACAATTCCGTCTCGGTGGCCTCCAGGTTACGCAGGCGAGCATCCAGGTCCATGTATTCCTCGGTGACATCCTCGCCGCTGCTATTCTCGCTCTCTACCTTGATGGCGAGTTGGCGGATGCGATCCAGCGATTCAGACAGCGATCCGGCGGGGATGCGGAGCGTGAGCGAGGCGTAGGGCTGTTCGCCAGAGTACCACCGGCGCGATTCCGAGATGTACCCCTGGTAACTGGCGGTGAGGGCTTGCAGCTCGGCCACAGCCTGGTCCGTGTCTTCCACCAGCAGGCTCATATTCACGGTGGTGATGATCATGCGCTCGCCAAGCGCGTTCTGTGCCTGGCTCTCGCTGATCGTGTAATCGTAGGATGCTCCTGCTTCTTCTGCCGCGGGTTGGGCGGGCGGGACAGCTTTTCCTGGGGCTACTGACCCGGTGCTCTGCTCCCTCGGGCTGGCCATTTTGGCAGCGCAGCCGCTAACAAGCACGGCGATCAATAACAGGATAACGACCAAAATCCGACGGTTTCTCATAGTAACCTCCTTGGTCAAGTGCAATGCGCGTTATCTATAGGACGTGTTGAGGTGTATAGGGGTTCCCGGCCGCTGTCGGCTACCAGCCCACTTCCAGGCGGGAAATATTGCGGCGGGGCAGGCCAACGGCGCGCATTTTGGCCTGGGTAGCGGCGATGTCATAGGCCACGCGGCGGTGCTCGATAATCAATTCCTCCGTGTCCAGCAATAAGTAGGCGGCGCGTGGGTCGCCATCACGGGGCTGCCCGACGCCTCCGGGGTTGATGATATAGCGGGCGTCATCCAGTTGCACAGGCTGAAACTCGGGCAAGTAAATCGCCTGGGATGCCATGTCCTCGGCTGCCTGGCGAAACAGGATGGGCACGTGGGTGTGCCCTACCAGGCAGATGGGGGTATCGAAATAGGCGAAATTGGCGTCTGCCACGCTGGTCGAGATCACATATTCCCAGATAGGGTGGCGGGGGCTGCCGTGCGTCAGGGTGCAAACGCCCTCTATGCGCTTCTCTGGCAGGGCTTGCAGATAGGCCAGCGATTCAAACGTCAATTGCTCGCGGTTCCACAGGTTCGCTATGCGGGCGTCCTCGTTGAAATCGGCCAGGTCCAGCTTGCCCAGCACGCCCCAGTCGTGGTTGCCCGCGACGGCCACGTGTGGGCGAGACTGGAGCGTCTGGATGCATTCGTTTGGCTCTGGCCCATACCCGACGATATCGCCCAGCGACCAGGTGATATCCACCTCGCCCGCGTCATCCAGGACTGCCTGGAGGGCGGTCAGGTTCGAATGGACATCGGATATCACCAACACGCGCATACGTTCCCCCGCATCCGTTTTCGGCAGTTTACCACAGGAATGTCGGCGTCGCCAATTGATATACGGGACCGCCGGCTTCCAGCGGCATAATTGCAAGCCGCCAAGGATGGCCAATGGCGCTAACATTTGATTGTCGATCACCCCTCACCCTATCCCTCTCCCAGTGGGCGAGGGAACCAGAAACCCTCACCCCCGGCTGTACCCGGCCGCCCGGCTGAAAGCCGCACTCTCCCAAGGGGCGAGGGCGGCATGTATGCCGGTGGCATATTGCCGCGCTTGCTCGCCTTCTCCCCCCGGGAGAAAGCGGCATGTATGCCGGTGCCCGAAGGGCGGATGAGGGCAACCCCGATCTTGCTCCAGCACTTGATCCGCGAAAAG
>JAAYXX010000482.1 GCA_012515695.1 Chloroflexota bacterium | reverse complement strand
GGAGCGGCTGCCGCGTATGGGGGCCTCCGGACGCGCCTGGTACGATGAGCAGCGTGTTCGCGAGGAGGAAGCGCTATTGCGGCTGTACGAGCGGTTGACAGGGCAAGAGACGCCGAGCAGACGGGCCGATCTTGCGCCGAATCTTGCCATACACTCAGTGCCGAAAGGATAACCATACTTGGCGCGTATCTTGTTTCTGACCCAGGTGCTACCCTATCCACTCGATGCTGGTCCCAAGATTCGGGCCTATTACGTCCTGCGGCATCTGGCGCAACAGCATGAGGTCACGCTGGTTTCCTTTGTGCGCCAGGAAGACCGGGCCGAATGGGTGGCGCATCTGCGGTCCTTTTGCGCACAGGTGCATACCGTGCCCATGCAGCGTTCGCGGTGGCAGGATATTCGCGCCCTGGCGAAAGCGTTGGCCCTGTCTCAGCCCGCCATCATCGTGCGCGACGAGATCGCGGCCATGCACGCGATGCTGCGCGATCTGATGCGCGGTCAGGCTTTCGACGCGATCCACGCGGATCAGACCTCTATGGCTCAGTACGCGCTATTTGCCCGCCAATGCACCCTGAGCAGCAGGCCCAATGTACCGGTGCGGCTGGTGCTGGATGCTCATAATGCGCTCTTTCGCGTGTTCCGGCAGCTTGCCAGGGACGAGTCTCACCCACTGAAGCGGCTTTTTCTGGCGCGAGAGGCGCGCGCTCTGGAGCGTTACGAGCAGCAGGTCTACTCGCAATTTGATCATGTGGCCTTTGTGACAGATCAGGATCGGCAGAGCCTGCCGGGTATCAGCAGGGGTACAACCATTCCCATTTGCGTTGACCCGCTGGAGCGCGACGTTATTCTGCCGCGACCTGAGCAACGGCTGATTACCCATCTGGGGACGATGTTCTGGCCACCCAACATCGAGGGAGTGCTGTGGTTCGCTCGTGAGGTGTTCCCGCGTGTGCTGGAGCGGGTTCCCGATGCGCGGCTGGTTATCATTGGCAAGCGGCCACCGGCAGATATTGAGGCCCTCGGCCAAGATGGGCACATTCAGGTGTTGGGTTATGTTCCCGATCCCACGCCCTATCTGGCAGAGACGGCTGCCTTTATCGTGCCCCTGCACGCGGGCGCGGGTATGCGCGTCAAGATTCTGGACGCCTGGGGTTGGGGGCTGCCGATAGTCTCTACCACGTTGGGGGCAGAGGGTGTCGAACCGCGCGAGGGAGAGGACTTGCTGATTGCCGACGATGCCCAAGCCTTTGCAGATGCCGTCGTCAGGCTGCTGGAGGATTCCAGCCTGCGGGCCACCTTGCGCGAGCATGGCAGGCAGCGAGCGGTAGAAGACTATAACTGGCGCACTGTGTACGCTGCCTGGGATCGGGTTTACCAGAGCGTGTTGCAGTGATGTGTATGGCATATATCTCAAAGACAACCTTGCTGCGGTTACGCGGGCGGTGATGGAGCGATATGCACGAGATTGAACGCAAGTGGCTGTGGGTCATTCTGGCGGTTGCTGTGTTGCTGCGGGTCGGGGTGGCGTTGTACCTGGGCGATGAGATTGACGCACCGCCGCTCCTGACCGACCAACGCTCCTATCACGCTCTGGGGCAACGTCTCCTGGCGGGGCATGGGTTCAGCTTTGCGACGAACTGGTACCCCTTTACCTTGGCGAACACGCCTACGGCCCACTGGTCTTTTTTGTATTCCTTGTTTGTGGCGGCTGTATACGCGATATTTGGTCCACATCCTCTGGCTGTTCGGCTGGTGCAGGCCGTCTTGGGCGGGCTGCTGCTACCCTGGATGGTCTACCGCCTCGCCCGACAGGTCTTTCCGGGGAAGGCAGCCTTGCATCTGGTGGCCGCCGCCATTGCTGCCGGATATGGCTACTATATGCTGTACGCTGCCACGCTGATGACCGAGACGGCCTACATCTGCCTGCTGCTGTGGTCCCTGGAAGTGGGGATGCGTATCGGGATGCGGCTCCGGGCGGGGAACAAGGTGTGCGGGCGAGATGTCGTCTGGTTGGGGGTAAGCCTGGGACTCGCGGCGCTGAGTCGCCAGTCTATTCTGCCCTGGGTGCCGGTGCTGTTCCTCTGGCTGTTGTGGCAGGCGCGGCGCGGGCGCGTGTTCGCGGGCGCATTCCGCTCCCTGGTGCTGTCTGGCCTGATCCTTGTGGCGCTGATTCTGCCCTGGACCTATCGCAACTATCGCGCATACGGTCAGTTCCTCTTGCTGAACTCAAATACTGGCTATGCCATGTATTCCGCCCAGCACCCCATGCATGGCAGCCGTTTCAGCGAGTTTGCCGCCGCCCCATTGCCGGAGGACATGGCGAGGGGCAATGAGGCGCAGATGGATCGCGAGTTGCTGCGGCGGGGGCTGGCGTTCGTCTTGGAGGACCCCTGGCGGTATTTGCTGCTTTGCCTCAGCCGGGTGCGCGCCTACCTGGAGTGCTGGCCTACGCCTGATACAACGTTGCTGCACAACATTGGCCGCGTCGGCTCGTTTGGGGTGTTCCTGCCCTTTATGCTGTATGGACTGTGGCGCACGCTGCGGGATCGCGATTCGCTTCAGAGAAATGCGTTGCTACTTTTATTTGCTGTTTTCTATTCTGTAATGCACATTCTCACCTGGGCGATGGTGCGCTACCGGCTGCCCGTGGATGCCGTGTGCCTGCCCTTTGCGGCCCTGGGTGTGCGCGATTTGTATGTGCGTGGTCGGACGTGGCTTGTTCCTCGCAGGGCGTCCGTTGTGGCTCGTGTGACTGGTGGGCGGCAATAGAGCCTGCCCCCAATGGATAATCGGCGATCAGCGATTTTGCCCAAGCTTTACACGAACTGCACATCACTGAAAGCTCATCGTGGTAGTATGGGATTAATGAAATTACCACTAGAGGCTTTTGGGGTTGCAGTTCTGGAGAGATGCGAGTTGCGATAGCATCGTCATCAACCGATCTGGGGAATGACCAGCGGATTACAGCCTACCCAGAGCATAACCCCGTCAGGCCCGGAAAGGAAATCACGATGACCTGCTCTGCGAAGGGCTTGAGACGGTTATCTGTTATTCGGTCACTCGTTATTCTCTTGTCTGTGCTTTGTCAGGTTGCATTCCCTGGGATGGAGTGTATCTTTCAGGGGAGCATAATTTCCCACGCCGAAAGCGCGGCCCCCACGCGCACGGATTGGCGTGCAATGGACGCGCAGACTGACGAGAACTCGTGGCCGATGTTGGCGGCCAACCCTGAGAGAACTTCATGGACTCCTGAGGAGGTGCGCGGACGGCTCAAGCCAGTCTGGTATAGGCCGATTGAACCTTATATCAACCCCAAGACGCAGGTGATCGCCGCGAACGGCCTCTTGTATATTTCCACCGCTGGCGGACTCTATGCCTTGGACGCTGAGAACGGCGACGTGGCATGGGTCTACCCTACGGAACTCCCCCTGGGACATTCCCCTACCGTGGTAGGGAATATCCTGTACGTGGGGGGGTATGACAGGAAAATCTATGCGATAAACGCTGTGCCAGACCTGTCTACCCTGCCGAGGCAACAGGGGTACAGGATCAATAATCAAACCATCTGGGTATTTGATGAGGCAGAAGCCGGGTTTGAGACGAACCCATTGGTGGTGGATGGCAGGCTGTACGCTGGCAACAGGGACGGACATCTCTACGCCTTGAATGCCGCTACCGGCGAACTCTTGTGGAAGTTCAAGACGGATGGCCCCATCCTGTTCTCATGCGCCTACAAGGACGGGGTGCTATATTTTGCCTCCAACGACTCGCATGCCTACGCAGTGAGCACGGATGGTAGATTGATCTGGAAGTCGGCCAAGCTGCCGGGCGCGGGGTTTCACGCGTATTGGCCAGTGATCTACACGAACCCCCAAACAAAGCGAACGTACGTTGTCTTGGGCGGGAGTGAGAATTACAGCGATGATAATAATTCCTCGGGTATCGGCGTAGGCTCCCTGGGGAATAGCCTGGATAACAGCGCCTTGTATGTGGACTCGACTGGCGCTCGCCTTCCAGACGGGGCGCTTGTGGGGGCGGTAGGGACAGAGCCTGGCGATTGGGCGGCCCAAACAGTGACCATAGACGCCAGCCGCATCGCTCAATACCTGGAAAGCAACACCGGATCTGATGACAACGATTCGAGCAATGGCCTGAACAAGCCCTGGAGAAGAACGTATTTTGTGCTGGACGCACTGACCGGGCATGAGTTCACGTTCGATTCGGATGGCGATGGCAAGCCAGAATACGCTCCCATAGCCTGGCTAGGCACCCATAGCGGGAATCGGTATCCGGCGGTTATCGGCAGCGATGGCATTCTCTATCAAGCGAACAGCTATATCGCGAACCAGTATATTCCACGTGGGGGGATTTCGGGCTGGAAGTTCGGAACGCAATTCATCAGTCGAGTCCACGATGGAAACTATGGGGCGGTGGACGAGCCTCTGGCCTATTCCGCAGGCGGCAATTTGATCTATTGGAGCCTGTGTTGCGACCGTGAAGCGGGGGGGTACGATATTACTATACCCTATGGCACTGGGGGGCGGTATTGGGAATACTGGGACTATAACCTGGGAACGCTGTGCCCGGGCCTGGCGGGAGACTGCAGCGCATATGGCGGACAGAATGGAGTATACGGCGCGCATGGCACTGTAAACCCACCTATTCCCTATCGAGGTCGCTTGTACAAGATCGCCAGCAATGCCGTAATAGCCCTTGGGCCTGAAGGGGGAGCCGTTGCATTGGGGATGGTGCCGACTATTGACACGCAGGATAAAGCCGAGCCGATTCCCGCTGCTCATCTGAAGCAATTGCTCGCCGAAGAGATTCAGAAGATGATTGACGCAGGGCATCTGCGCCCAGGCTACTATAGCAGCGTGTTGGGTGAGTGGCATCTGGCGGGCGCAAACTGGAACTTTTTAACGCACTATTTCCACAATCCAGGGGAGACCTTCTATACACTGGCGCGAGCGATTCCGCATCTGCCTTGGACGCTTCAGCAAAAAGCCAAAGACTATTTGCAGCAGGAATACGAGAGCTACAGCCAGTACAACCACATTGGGTGGAAGAATGGCGCGGCGCGGGAGATCTTGGATGCGCCGCCGGAAGTCCAGGCG
>JAAYXX010000481.1 GCA_012515695.1 Chloroflexota bacterium | reverse complement strand
CTTTTCGCGGATCCCCCTCATCCGCCCTTCGGGCATCGGCATACCTGCCGCTCGGCAGCATGCCGCCTTCTCCCGGGGGGAGAAGGCGAGCAAGCGCGGCAATATGCCACCGGCATACATGCCGCCCTCGCCCCCTGGGAGAGGGAGCGGCTCCGTAGGAGCCGGGGGTGAGGGTGGTGAGGATGATCTGCTGGCCGTGACAACCAAATGTTAGCACCATTAGCCAGGGATGGCGACGCTCCAATTCCCCGCTCAGGGATGCGATCTGATCCCCCACATAAATTGACAAACCGCAACAAAACACCCTACAATCGCAAGAATCTTTGCCTGGTCAGGGCAAGGGGTTGTTCAGTGCTGGGAACTGGGAGGCCAGACTCATGTTCGAGTATCGCCACCAACCTTTGCTTTCGCGTACCGAGTTTTTGCGGCGGGCGGCGCTCTATGCCGCTCTCGCCATAGGCATCGTGCTGCTTTCCCTTAGCATTGGCATTCTGGGTTATCGCTACCTTGAGGGATTGGACTGGATTGACGCGTTGCTGAACGCCGCCATGATCCTCAGCGGCATGGGGCCGATCAACAACCCGCAGACCGTCGCGGGCAAGCTGTTCGCCTCGGCCTACGCCCTGTTCTCCGGCATGGTGTTCCTGATATCCGCCGGTGTGTTGTTTGCCCCCCTGATTCATCGCCTGCTACACCGCTTTCACCTGGGAGAAGTAGCAGATGAAGACTAGGCGGCAGGCCCCTGAACTGTCACACGCCGTCCCGGCGCACGCCAGTTTGGCGCACGCCAACATGGCGCTAACGCTGCCCGTAAAACGCCAGCATTGCGGTGCGGCCATCGGGGAACGTGTCGCGGTTGACCGTCCAGCGCGGGAAATAGTTCTGTAGCAATTGCAGGCTGTTCGTGTCCTCCGGGTTGAGGATGACCAGTATCTTGCCTCGAAAATCGCGCAGCGGGCCGCTGTTCTGGTCCAACTCGAACAGCTCATTGTCCCACGTTATCCCCATGCCCACCAGGTAGGCGCGCACCGCCCGCCCGTCGTACCAGTGCGGCCACACCTTGATATAGGCTGGCCCCTCGTCAAAGGCGGCCACCTTGTGGGCCACTTCTTGCGCGATGGAATAGTTGGCTACGTCCGGCGCGAACCGGCGAAAATCCTGAAAGTAAAAGCGGACCGTCTCCCGCTCCTCATAGCCGATCAGCAGCCCGACCAGCAGAAAAGGCAGCACCATCGCGCGCGCGCCCAGTTGCAAGCTATAGGACCGCCGGGCATGTTCCGCCTGACCGTTCCACACCAGTCGAACCAGCAGAGGCGGCGCCTTTGCCGCGAGTTGGCCCAGTGCGTGCCGCAATGCGGCCAGGGCCAGCGCCCCCATCAAGACAGCCGGGCCGATGGTGCCGGAAGAGCGAAAGCAGTTGGGCTTTTCCCCGGCCAACAGGCTCACCGTCATTGGCAACAGCAGGCCGCCCAGCGCCAGCAACAGCAGGGCGTTTCCCCCGCGCCGCAAACGGGCCAGCGCCCCCGCTCCCCCCAACACAAACAGCGCGCCGCTAACAAACCCCAGATGCCGCTGGAAAGGTACGCCAAAGCGCGAATTCCCATCCCCCTCATAGTTGAACATGAGCAGGCTGGTGATCGTGTTTTGCCCCAACACCTCCCAGCGCGTCGGCTGGCCTTCCAGCGATTCGCTGACCAGTTGCAGGCCGTGTTGCTCGCGCGCGAAATAGGTTTCTGGCGCATGGAACAGAAAGCGAAGCAGGGGCATGGCAACGATGACCGCTACCATCAGGGCCAACCCCAGCCCCCTCAACAGCAGGGCGGGCCGCTCCCCCCAGCGCGCCGATTCGCCAACCGCCACGCGCCGCAGGCCCGGCAGCATATAGACCAGCACGCTGCCCACGACGACGGGAACGGCAAACACAAAGGCTTTGTACGTTAATAACCCCAGACCGAGGAACAGGCCGCACCAAAACCAATCGCGCGCCCGCCCGCGCCGCAGCCCCCGCGCCAGCCCATACAGCACCAAAATGGCAAACAGCGGCATCAGGCTGACCCGGTAGCCAGAGCGCGTCAGGACGATGTGCCACTTGTTCACCGCCAGCAGCAGCGCGGCATACGCCCCCACCTCGCGGTTGGTTAGCTCGCGGGCCAGCAGATAGACGGCGGGGATGGCGGCCACCCCCACCAGGGCAGAGGTCAGGCGCATGCTGTAGGGGCTGAGGCCGAACACCCTGGAAACCCCGGCCATCAGGTAGAAGAACAGACCTTCGCGCCCCAGGTTATCGGGGAAGAATACCAGATAGCTCTCGTGCAGGATGCGTTGCGCGTCGGTCAGGTTAAAGGGCAAATCCCAACCCAGATCGGCGGGCAACTCGGCCAGCCGATGGAAACGCAGCCAGGCCCCCAGCGCCACAGCCAGCCACAGCCCCACCGTGGGCCAGGATACGCGCCATGCGCCTTGTCGCCAGAATGCTCGCAGCCGGGCCAGCCAGGGCGCGCGCGGAGCGGTGGCGGGTTGGGCGGATAGCGCCCAGTAACATAGCCAGACGGCCAACACCCAGGGCATCAGCCCTTGCAGGGTAATTTGATTGGGACGGAACCCCGCCCAGGCCAGCAAGCCAAAGACCAACGCCCAGGGAAACAGCGTGCGATTGACAACCAGCGTCGTTTGCCCGAGTGTTGGGCGCTCTGCGGTGGAGGGACGCGCAGCCAGCGCATAGAGGACACCCGCCAGCAGGAAAAGCGCCAGGGCAATGGGCGCGGGGGCGCGTCGGTCGGCCAGGGATTGGGCACACACGGCCAGCGTTACGCCCGCCATCAAGATGTAGGGGCGCAGCGCCGCCAATCGTTCCGGCGAGAGGACCACTTGGGGGCGGATGGGCCGCTGAATGCCACGAACCGCGCTCATGGTCTCAATCCTTCGATCACGCGAACTATCCTTCGACAACCACACCCGCGAACACTATCGCCCATGCAATCACACTCCCATCCAGGAGAACAACTCGAATAGCTATACCTGCACTCACCTATTCTGCGCCAGGATGATCTGGAAAACGCCCAGCATGTGCCGGGTGGTATGGGCCACCTGCAACCCCGCACGCGCCGCCGTTATATCCTGACGACACGCTATTAAAAGCCTTGCGTTCCACCCTACTCCGCCAGATCGGGCAGCGCCGAGTTGGGGGATTGTTTTAGCGTGTCGATCCGGTAATACTGGCTGCCCACCCAATAGCCTATCTCTACCAACTCCCCCGGCCTATCTTGCTGAAGCCAGGGCACATCCAGCCGCATAAAGGCGCACACGCCGGGGGCCAGGGGCATCTTGCGCTTCTGCCGGACGGTGAAATATCCTTCCCCGTCCGGGTTCCAACCCCAAATCTCGATGGCGTCCGGGATAACGAGGTCGGTTCCTACGTTTTTCACCGCCAGAAACACGCTCCAACCAGACTGCGAAGGGTACACAGCCAACTGCTCGGCGACCAATTCCGGGCCGACGACCTCTACCTGCTGCGCGGGTCGCTCTAGCAAGAGCAGCTTGCCCTCTTGCTCATAGCCTACCGCGTCAATCTGCCACGTGCCCACCTTCGCGGGCAGAACGGCGTCTTGCAGCGTGAACTGTCGCGTCTCGCCGGGCGGAATCGTGCCCCCCTCGCCCGTCGAGACCCAAGGGTTCCCATCTGGCCGGGTTCCCCCCACATGCAAGTTATCCACGGACACAGGCACGCTATCGCGGTTCTCCACCTCTACCACCAGGTCTAGCCGTTCGCCCACGGCCAGCGCTTCGGGCGCAACCAGCGCGCCCAGCGCCAACGGGCCGGGTTGCACATAGAACGCCGCTTCGCCGTAGAAATCCAACGTGGCCCCATCCGTCTGACACCAGACGCCTTGAACCGCCCAGTCCCCGGCCATATACGGGCTGGCCGTGAGATAGATCGTCTCGGTGGCCTTGCCGGGCAGCGACCAGCCCGCGTCGGCCTCGACCACCTGCGTGGCCCCGCCGGGGGCGGCCAGTGTCACCTGCACCTTGTCCAGCCACAGAGGTTCCAGGCCAGCGTTATGCACGGGCACGGTGATGGTCAGGTCGTCGCCCAGGGGCAGGGTTTCCCGCTCGACGTAGATATCGCCATCCAGCAGCAGTTCGGCGGGGCAACCGTCGTTGAGAATCGAGTTGTTTTCTACAAAAGCAGAGATGGGCAACCGAAAAAAGGTCTCCAGGCGGTCCAGGTCTGGCCGTACCCAACGGTTGCCGTTGCGTACGAGCAACTCCAGGTGCAGGTGTTCCTGCGACACGCCCGACCCGCCCGAATAGCCGATCAGCTCCCCGGCGCGCACGGGCCGCTCGCCCGCTTGCCGGTCGCGCAGGTGCGCCAGTCGGACGAGCCACTCGTCTTCAATGACGATCTCGACATAGTTGCCCAGGTTGGTGTCCAGGTCGCGCTCATCGCGGAGGAAATAGGCCACGCCATCGGCAGGGGCGAACAGGGGCGTGCCCTCGCGCATACTGAAATCAAAGGCGATGCCGGTGGCCTTGTAGTGGGTCCAGTGGCCCGCCGGGTCCCAGGTGACGCGGTGGCTTTCGTTGCAGGGCCAGGGCAAGGCCCAGCGCGCGGGCAAAGCATAATCGGGGGCGTCGGCGGCCACCGGCCCCACCCCGCCCACCAGGGCAAAGATCAGACCCGCCAACGTCAGCCATACTATCCATAACATGCGCACAGATAACGATTTATTGGCCATCTCTTGGTCTAGTGACAGATCAATACCGGGAAAACGGCCTCCCGCAAGACACGATCCACCGTGCTACCCAGAAAAGCTTTGATCAAGGGCTGGTAGCCATACCCGCCCATCAGCAAAAAGTCGGCCTGCTCTTCCTCCATCACCCGCAGGATGACTTCATGCGGGACGCCATGCTCATAGCGGGTGGTGACGGTGGAGGCGGTATGCTGTTGCAGATATTTCCAGGCGGCGTCCAACATCTCTCGGTTCGTGCTAGAGCTTGCCACCGTGAGGATAATGCTCTGCGCGTTCCAGCAGGCGGCCATATGGCGCAGGACGAACAGCGCCTCGCGGGCTTTGGGGCTGCCGTCATAGGCCAACACGGCCCGTCGCAGCGGCAAAACGTTCGTGCCCGGCACAGCCAGGATGGGGCGGGCCGCCTGTTCGGCCACCACCTGAAAGATGGTGCCCAGGGGCCGTTCTGCCCAGCGGCCATGCTCGCGGCGCTGGTTAATCACCACCAGATCAGACCACCGGGCATAATCGAGGATTTGCTCGTCCACCTTGCCCACGGCCAGGCTGGTCGTCCCGCGCACCCCCAGGCTTTCGCAGCGGAACATGAACTCGTCGAGAATCCGGCGGCCACGCTCCAGGTGTTCCGGGTCATTCGAGGGGGCTACATGCAGGCCGTGCAGCACGCCATCTTCCAGCCGGGCGAACTCGGCAGCCTGGGCCAAGGCGCGCCAGCCGGTTTCTGCCCCCGTCAGCGTGACCAAAATATCGCGGAACAGGTGGTGTCGGTCTGTTTCCTCTACCCGCTCCTCGCGCCACACGCCAGCAGGCGGCCCCGCCTCTAGTTCTTCGGGAACCAACACCCCCAAGACGCGCTCCTTGAGCCGCTGGAACAGGCGACCGGGTCGCTTGCCAAAACGCTGCACGAAATCCTTGGCAACCTCCCAGCCGGATAGCTGCCAGCCCGCCTTCTCGGAGAGGTAATAGGCGTGCTCGATGATCCACAGGTACAGGTCTGCCTCGGTGTGGTTGGGGAACTCGCGCATGAGCTTGTGCCGCCGGATGGTCTCGATCACCGGCATATACACATGATCGTACCAGTGGTTGACGGCCTCTTCCCAGGTCGTCTCTTGCGGGCCTTGCCGATCAATAAAATACTTGTGTACGCGGATGTGATCCAGCAGCCGGGTGTAATCGCCGGGCATCGTCAGGCGGATGTCCTGGTCGGGGCGCAAGACATCGAGGCGGGTCTGCTCTAAAAAGTCTTGATATGCGGCGAGGCCGTCCAGGTCTTCTAACTTGAGGTCGGCGGTAACCGGCACGCGGCTCTTGAGTTCAATGACCTCGGCGTCAATGAACGAGCTTCCCTGCCGTCGGGCCACCGATACGCGATGATGCCCATCCACCACAAAATAGGCGTCGCCCACTTGGTAGACGGAAATGGGCGGCAGCGTTACCCCGTCATAGAGTGCGCGGTCCACGCTGACCCATTTGCCACGCGAGTGTTTTTGGGTGGGCAAAAAGACCCGGTCGAAATCCTTGCTGCGCCCCATGCTGCCAATGATCTTTTCCAGAGGCACAGGCTGGACGCCGCGGTAGTACTGGTTGAGGATACCCAGCGTTTGCTTGACGTCCTCAAAGGGGACCAGGTTGTTGTTTTGGCCCGTGAGCCGGGTCCACAGCCGGCGAAGGTTTCCAGCGCGCCGGGCACGGGCAAAATCTTCGCTCGCCTTGCTTCCAGAATGACCGAGATGAATGCTCATATAGGTCGCCCTTGTGTAGGATAACGTATGTTCAGTATAACACGAGCTGTCGTAGAGGACAATGTAGACTTTGCTAACCATTGCATCGGTATAGGCAGTTGAAACTGCACCAACCCTTGCG
>JAAYXX010000061.1 GCA_012515695.1 Chloroflexota bacterium | reverse complement strand
TAGCTCTCCCCAGGTCATACGTTGCTCCTGTTCGATCCTCTGTTCCAGGGCGGCAAAGGAATCGGCGACGGTGGCCAGCGCCGCGCCGTCAATGCACAGGTTATAGTATTGCAAGCCGCCGTGTGAGGCATCTTCCCCGCGTTCGATAACGTCGTAACAGAGCAGGTCGAGCACCAGCTCTGGAAAGACCTCGTGCATATGCTCCAGGTGGAAATCCAGTGCCACGGCAATGGCGTGGATTGCCTGGCGGAGATGCTGCTCAAAGCGGCGCCATAGCTCGGCCAGACTGGGCGTTATGCTACAATCGGCCATCATCTCGCGCAGGGCGTAATCGAAAACCGGCCCAAAATTGAGCTTGACGCAGTCGTTCAGCGTGTATTCTTTGCCGGGGATGCCATACCAATGGCAGCCAGCATAAGCGCGCCGCCGGGCGTCTTGGATAGGGATGCCGTTTCGGGCAAACCCCTCAATCACCGTGTCGCAGCCGAGGAATTTGGGAATGCCCATTTTATCCTCGAACTGGATTTCGACACCGCGCCGCAGCAGGCCGGGGTCTGTGCCCTTGCCCACACAAACGCCGATGCTGGCCGGGATTTTCATCTGGTGGGCGGCTTCTAACAGGAGAAAAGAAACCGGGTTGGTAACGTCGTTCCCGTCGGCGTCAGGGCCGCCCAGTTGGCTGTATGCCGTATCCCCGCGCAGCAAGAGGCAGGCCAGATGAAAGACAGCCTCGTCATCGGTAAGGATGCCGGCTTGCTTGTCACGCACGTAATAGGGATGTAGCAACAAGTCTATCTTGCCCACCCCGCCGCTGCCGTTGTACATCTGCGCCACGATCAAATACCAGACTGTCCACTGGCACGCCTCGCGAAAAGTGCGCGGCGGTTCGGTCACGAGGCGCGCATTCATCTCGGCCATTTCCAGCAGGTTCTGGCGCAATTGCGGGTGTAGTTCCGTTTCGGCCAGTTGGCGGGCGTGGTCCGCTGTGCGCTGTATCCAGTGCTGAATACCCAGGACGACATCCTCCAACCCGTCATAAAAAGCGACTTTATGAGGGGCGTGGGCCTGCCGATAGCGGCGCACTTGGGCGAGGATGCCCTTCCAGCCGAGGTCAAAGCCGATTTGCATATCCTGACAAAAGTGCTGTTGCGCGCCGATGCCGGGCAAGATTTTATACTTCTCGATGCCTCCGCGAACAACTGCCGGGATGGGGAAATCGGGCGACCAGTGCGTCTTGCGATAAGACGAGAAGCTGACGAAATATGCGCCCGCCAGCGAGGACACGGGGTCAACATACGGGGGGTGGCACTCAAGGAGCCGCCGAAAGTTGCGGCCCACTGCTCTGGGACCAAAAAAGCCCCCGCTGGGGTGGTTGGGTTCCGGCTCGTACCCTGTGAGCAACACATCAACGATGGGCATGCCCGACGTGCTGATCGTCTCGACGAGCTGGCGCCGGTCAGGGGGCGGCAAGATTAGCGCGTGGTCATCGCGGTCCATTGCGCCAACGACCTGCTGCTTTTCGCGGGTTTCGGCCAGTTTGGTGGCTCGGAGCGCGTCTATTCGGTCGCGATAGGTTAAATGCTCTGGCTGCATAGGCGTGGCCATAGAACACCTCCTGAGGGGCAATGGTTCGAGAAGGGCGCTATAACCGCAATTTGTTATCAAGGCGAGCTGATCTCATAGCCCGGCGATCTACTTTCAGTATACACCCGATGGGGGGCAATGCACGGGTTATTTGGCTGATTCGGGGGCTGGTATACCTTCACGCGCCAGAATGGCGCGGCTACAGAGAGCGCGGCAGGGTAGTGCGGGGCATAGGCCAGCGTTTATGCTGGCGTTAATGCCAGCATAGGCCCCGTGGCATAGTTTGAGGGGCAATGTGCAATGCCAGCGTTTATGCTGGCATACTTGCCAGCCTTTTCATGAGCGGCTATGATAACTTGGCTGTGGCGCGCCTACAAGGCGCGGCTACAGACAGCGCGGCTATGATAACTTGAGCCGCGGCAGGATGCCGCCCTGGCAGGAGCGCGCCGGAATGGCGCGGCTATAGGCGCGGCGATTAGTTCATCAACGAGGGACGTTTATGCGTGTCATTGCGGTTGCGAATCAGAAGGGTGGGGTCGCCAAGACGACGACTGCCGTTACGCTGGCCCATGACCTGGCGCGCCGGGGTCATAGCGTGATCCTGGTGGACCTGGATGCTCAGGGGAATGTGTCGCCCTGCTTTGGCCTGCCCCCTTCCCCCGGGTTGTACAGGTTGCTGTTGAGCCTGGTCCCTCTGGAGGAGCTGCTGGTCGAGGTGCGCCCCTCCTTATGGTTGCTGCCCAGCGATTCCAGCACCGCCAAGCTCAAGATGATCCTGGCCGCCGAGCCTTACCGCGAGACGGTCCTGGCCAGGGCGCTGGCTTTGGCCGATGCGGATTATGTCATCCTGGATACTGGCCCCAGCCGAGACCTGTTGCACGATAATGCTCACCACGCCGCCGACGAGGTGGTCTGCCCGGTGGCGGTGGATCATCTGGCGCTGATCGGGGTGGCGCAAGAGATGGAAACGCTCAAGTTCGTCCGTGATCATGGGCACGCCGTCGAGATGGCGGCCATTCTGCCTACTTTTTGGGACAAGACCACTAACGAGTCGCAGATCAACCTGGAAAAGCTGGTACAAAAGTTTGGCGACCTGGTGCTGCCTGCCGTCCCGCGCACTACCCGGCTGCGGGAGGCTCCCGCCCTGGGGCGGACGCTTTGGGAATATCTGGACCCGAATCATGCCGCGTACAGAGCGTATCAACGTCTGACAGAAAGGATCCTTCATGGCAAATAAACCGCCGATCAAACGACAGGATGCCTTTGACGTAAGCGGCGCGCAGGGTATTGACACCGAGCTAGAGGCGCAACTCCGCACCCGCGAAGAGCGCAAGGCCCGCGCGAAAAAGGCCCAGCGGCCCAAGGCCACCTATGATCTGACGCTGACGCTGCTCGATGCGGTAGAGCGGGTAGCCAAGGACGAGGATATCAGCAAATCGGACGTGGTGGCCTGGGCGCTGTGCGAGTTTCTGGACAAGTATGAGGCGGGCCAGGTGGACCTGGAGCCGCTCAAAGTCTCTGCACGCAGCCTCCGGTTTGCGTGCAAACTGGAGCTTCCGGCCAAATGGCGATGAGGTGCGTAATATGCCAGCCATAACGCTGGCATAAATGCCAGCCTAAGCATGGCATAAGTGCTGGCATAGGGATAGGTCGCTAGGCTGGCATTTATGCCAGCCTTTTTGCTGGTATAGCTTACGAGATCTGCCGAAAAGCCCGCGCAAGTATCCCAGGTAGGGGCCAATATCTGCTATTCGGGCTATCTAAGGGAATGGATAACACAATATTTTAGTCCAAACCAAGGCAATGCCGCCGCGCCCGAGGAACGCAGGGAGAGCCGGGCAACTAACTGATCGCATGATGAGGTGAGTGGGAGGACGCCCATGTAGATACCTCAGCATGTGATCAGTTTAGGGGAAAAGCTTCCTCAATCGAGGGGAGGCCACCACAGAGCAAACCAGTACAGCTCCCCATCAGAGGGGTTCTGGACGGTATGATAGGCGTTGGGCGGGATTTCCACGACGTCGCCCGGCGATACGGGCTGCTGCTCATCCCCTACCACCACCACGCCCTGTCCTTGGTGGAAAAAGTACACCTCTGCTGTCGGATGGCTATGGCCTTCCATTGCTTGATGTGGCTCCAGATAGCCCCAGGCGTGCTCGAAGGGGGCTTTGACCCCGGCTGGCAACACCTCCATAGCCAGGATGGTGCCATTGTGGGCAGGTTTAGCCTTGGCTTGGTCGAAACGCGTGATGTTCATCATATCGCCTCCTACAATTTATTCTCGGTCAGGTCAAGCGTCTTGCAGTCTGACTCCTACTCTCCTCAAGCTATATCCATGCTCGCGTCCGAACCCGCCTGATTCAGGCATCTTCGGCGCTGTCCAAGTCTCTGTGATCGACGATTATTGTTCTAGTTCCCGCTACGTCGAAGGGTAAGGGTTCACCCTTTTGCATAAGTTGAATGACTGGTTTGCGGGTGGCATGACGGACTGCCAATTCATAGTATACGTTATGGCTACCGGTCGAATGATGTGAGAGAGAATCTGATTTGAGCGTATTCGAGTGCTCGATCCCTCTTCTCCGATCGGAGCAATTACAAAGCATCTCTTTCTGTTCACTCGGTGGTCTCCTTGAGCTTTCAGTCAAACTTGACGGCTGGCAACCCGGCCACGATTTCTACGGTTTGCACACTCACGTGGATGACGCTCAACAGCAGGTCCAAAATATAGCGCGGATTGCCCACCTCTTCTGCCCACTCGTTTGGATCGTTGCGGATGCCGCTCTCCCTATGCACCGTTACCTGATACCGCTCCATCACCCACTCAATCGCGGATTTGCCATTGACCACATACTCATACGCCTGCGCTGGGATATCAGAAACCGTAATCTGGCTGTTGTACAGAATCGTATCCTGTTGCCCTTTTTGAGGGAAACGCATCTTTTCCACCCGGAAAAAGCCGCTTTCCGCGCCACTCACCTGGACGCCAGGGCAGGGTGGCACACTTTCATAGTGGATGTGCAGCGCGGCCAACTGCCGCCCAGCCTTGCTGAATCGCCAGAACGCGCGCGGCTCCTCGACCAACGGCAAGCGAGGGAGCATCTTCTTCAGATCATCGGCAAAGGCGGCGCGATAGGCTGGGCTGTGCAGGAAGCCATAGACGTAGTAGAAAATATCCTCTTTAGTCACACGCGGTCCGTACTGCTGCCGGGCACGCTTCAAGATAAAGTCCGACACCCCGTCCCGGCGGATGTACTCGCTTTCCCCGGCAACGTCGAATAGCGTGGGGCTCTGCTTGGGACGTTCTTCGTAGTAGTAGAGGGGGAAAGCTTGCGTGTCTCCGTTAAGATGTAAATCGGGGATTTGGTCAGCAATTAAAACGGAAAAATCTTTGCTACCACTAGGGGCAGCAATACAAATTACCAGGTTGCTTACAGAGGAGTTTGGAAAGAGCTTAGGGAGTTGGTAAACC
>JAAYXX010000480.1 GCA_012515695.1 Chloroflexota bacterium | reverse complement strand
GACCAGGGTCCAGGGGCCGCAGCCGTTGAACGTCTTGGGATCGAGTTCATAGAATTCGCCATACTTTTCAAAGGCTGCTTTGGACATGGGCATGTAGAAGCAGAGCACCTGCGGCAGATAGGGCGTGGGCATTTCGGTGGTGATGCGCAGGGTATAGTCATCGAGCGCCTTGACGCCCAGCTCTTCCGGCGGCAGTTCCCCGTTCAGCACCTTGAGGGCGTTTTTGATATCCGAGTAATACCAACCAAAGTCATAGTTGTTGCCCATTGTGTACTTGAGCGTCCACTCGAAATCGTGGGCGGTAACGGGCGAGCCGTCGGTCCAGGTCAGTTGGCGCAGCTTGAAATCCCAATCGACGTTATTGTCGGCTACAGTCCAGGACTCGGCGGCGCAGGGGAAGGGGTCGCCGTGGTAATCGAGGCCGACCAGGGGGTCGTCGTGCATGGTGTTGCCCCATAGGAGGTTGTACAGCGACTTCATCCAGTGGCCGTGAGCGCCGGTCATGCCGTTGCCGATCTTCCAGTGCTGCTGGTCTAGCGGCAGGGCGTCGGCGGGGAGGGTGATACCGGCCGAGTTCGTCGGGCCGGTGGGGGCCACCTCTACGATCTTTTCGACCTCGACGACCTTCTCAACTTCTTTCTCAACGATCTTTTCAACTTCGACTGTCTCTTTGACAATCTTTTCCTTCTCGACTTCTCGTGTCACTTCAACGATCTTGGGCGCACACCCTACCATTATTCCACTTGCAGACAATGCACCAAACCGAAGCACTTGCCGACGTGAAAGCTTGCGAGACATGAGCTTCTACCTCCGTTGGTCGTTTGTGAAGTGTGAATATGTGCGAGGCATAGACGAGGCAGTGGTTAGTCGAGGGGTGGTCAGAACCTCCTTTCCGGGCGGGGTTGCCCGCAACAGAGACGCCACAATATGTTGGAATTTGCGCTGAGCGTCGGCGGATCTGACTTGAGTATAGCGAAACACAGGCGGCGCGTCAAGAGTTTTTGAGTGTGTCCAGGATTGGGGGCACGCGCTATGGGCGGTTGAAATCATCCAGCATCGGCAGTTTAGGTTATGCCAACCGTTACCGCGGTTGTCCCGCCTGGGAATTCATTCCTAGGCTGGGCCGAGCGAGCAGTAGCAAGGCTAGCGCTGCCTCGGTTACCCAACTATTTTGTTAAAATTCATCATGCCGCCGGACTAGATGCACGGGGCAGCGGCATCCACGCCGGGCCGCGTACGGCAGGGGATTTGTCGGCGCGGCTGCGGGCCTGCTGCGGAGGGGCCTTGGCTGCAACCGCGCCTGCGATTATGCCTGCCTGGTTGCTAGCCTGCCAGTGCCGCCTGGGCGTGGGCCTCCTCTGGCTTGGGGGGACGCATCGCCAGCGCAAACCCCACCGACAGCGCGATCAGCGCGGCGCTGCCCAGATAGACGCCCGAATAGCCGATGAGGGGCACGAGAATGCCGAACAGGAGCGGCATGGCTACCGAACTGATGTGATTGACGCTGACGCCTGCGGACAGGGTGGGCGTCAGTTCTTCAGGCGGCGCGATCTGGCGCGCATACACGCTGAGGCCCAGGTTGAGGATTTGGGCCAGTCGCATCACCACATAAAGCCCGGCCAGAATACTGGCGTTGGGGATGGTGGCATAGCCGACGCAAGACAGCGCCAACACGACATAGCTGCCCGCCAGCGTCTTGCGCGGGCCAAAGCGGTCTACCAACATGCCGAGATAGGGCGATAGCAGCAGCCCCAGGATGGCGCTGATCAGCAATAGCGGGCTTAGTTGCCAGACTTTCCACCCATACTGCTCCACGAGCACCAGCGTGCAAAAGCTGCCGAGGATTTCTTTGCGCGAACCTTCAAAGAACGTCAACACGTAATAGAGCCAGTAGCGACGGCGCAACAC
Organism: Chloroflexota bacterium; assembly: GCA_012515695.1. Lineage (GTDB taxonomy): Bacteria > Chloroflexota > Anaerolineae > UBA1429 > UBA1429 > JAAYXX01. The sequence goes on along the minus strand of JAAYXX010000480.1, from coordinate 4,105 downwards.
CATGCGCGGCTGCTTTTGGCCTGTATTGCCCAGGTTCTTGGATAGGCGCAGGAAAAAGAACGCCGAAATGACGATAATCGCGCCGCCGACGACATAGGGCAACTGTAACGCGACGGTTTTCATCACGTTGGACGTGATGGCCAGCACGCCCATCCCCACGATTCCGGCCAGCGAGCCTACGGACGCCAGCATGCCTAGCATGCGGCCACGGGTCTTTTCGGTGGCCAGGGCCATGCCCAGCGCCGGGTGGATAGGCTGGTAGCCGTGCAGGCCAAAGCTGGCAACCACCTCCACGACCAGCAATCCTGTGTACGATTTGACCAGGGCGAACGACATATAGCCCAGGCCGAGCACGGCGGCCCAGATGGCGGCCCGCCATGAGAGCGGGAGGTGCATGGCCAGGGCGGCGATTACGATGAGCACGATGCCCGGTATCTCTCGGATCCCTTCCAGCCACAACACCTGCTCGCCGGTGAGGCCGATTGTGTCCACAAAAAAGTTCATGCGCGCACTGCCGAGTATGCCCTCGCCAAACCGCATCAGGAACACGGCCACCACCGTATACATCAGGTCTCGCGTCCACAGGGAGAGCATGTCTTTGCCGAAAAGCCGTTTGATGTCCAATTCGCCACCGTCCTCAGTCCAAGACGTACATCCGACTGGATGCCAGGGGCCGATTATGGCATAGACTGGCCGCAAGCTCAAGCGCGGGAATGGGCGTTTGACCACCGGGCCGCTTGCCCCGCCAACTCGCTGGCGCTGCTTGAGTAGGTGGGGTATAATGCCCCCAGTGACATCGAGTCATGCCACCAGTGCAGTATCATCACTCATTGAGAGGGGTTCCCATGATCAAAATCGCCGAAGTTCTGCCACCCTATTTCACTCCGTTGTGGCGTCTGGTCAAGCAATGCGGTGTGGACCATGTTGTGGGCGGGATGGATTTTCGTCGGGGGCTGGACGTGCCCAAGGAACAGTTGCCCTGGGCGTTTATGCCGCTCACCCGCGTCAAGACCGCCTATGAGGATTTCGGGTTCAAGTTCGACGTGCTGGAAAGCCGCCCCCCGATGGACAAGATCAAGATGGGGCTGCCAGGGCGTGACGAGCAGATCGAGTCGGTCATCACGCTCATCCGCAACATGGGCATATTGGGTATACCCTGTTGGTGCTACGAGTGGATGCCGGTCCTGAACTGGACGCGCACGTCCACCACGATCCCGGCGCGCGGCGGCGCGTTTGCGACGGGCTTTGATTATGAGCTGATCCGCAATGCCCCGTTGACCGAGTACGGCGTCGTCACCGAGGAAACGCTGTGGGATAGCCTGGATTATTTCTTGAAGGCTGTCGTGCCGGAAGCCGAGAAGGCCAATGTCCAGCTTGCCATGCACCCGGACGACCCGCCCCTGTCGCCGATTCGCGGGTTGAGCCGTATCATGAGCAGCCTGGAGAACTATCAACGGCTGCTGGATATGTACCCCAGCCCGATGAACGGCATTGCCCTGTGCCAGGGCAACTTTACGCTGATGACAGACGACCTGCCAGCGGCGATCCGTCACTTTGGCAACCAGGGCAAGATATTCTTTGTGCATTTCCGCGACGTGCGCGGCGACAAGTACAAGTATGTGGAGACGTTCCACGACGAAGGCATGACAAACATGCTGGAATGTATGCGGGCCTACAAGGATATTGGCTTTGAGGGCGTGTTGCGGCCTGATCACGTGCCCACGATGGAAGGCGACAGCAACGACAACCCCTCCTATTCGGCCATCGGGCGGCTGTTCGCCATCGGCTATGTGAAGGGTTTGCGCGAGGCGGTCTACGAGCAAAAGTAGCAGATACCTTCGCTTAGGAGCAACGGTGCATGGGTAGTCGTGGTCTGATCGGCATAGATGTGGGGGGCACGGCGGTCAAGGTGGCCCTTTTCGATCTGGACGGGCGCTTACTGGCGCTGCACAGCACGCCGGTGCCGATTCACACGCCCCAGCCGGGACAGGCCGAGATTGACCCTTGCTGCTGGCAAGAGGCCATTGCCAACGGGACGCGCAGCGTCCTGGCCCAGGCCGACCTGCGGCCGCAGCAGGTGGCGGGCATTGGCTTGAGCAACATGATCGGGACGGTGGCTCCGCTAGATGCGGACCACCGTCCTTTGCGCCCGGCCATCGCCTACCTGGACACGCGCAGCGTCGCGCAGGCCGAATGGATACTGGCGCAGGCCCCCCACGTGACCGAGACGACGGGCAACCGCGTGCTGCCTGGCAATACCAGCCTGGCCGCCATTTTGTGGATGCAAGCGCACGAGCCCCACCTGATAGAGCGCGCAGCCACCTTTGCCACGGTGAACACGCTGCTGTTTGCCTGGCTGACGGGCGAGCGACGCGCCGATTACACCAACGCGAGTTTCATGGGCGTGATGGACTATCGGCGGCGAGCGTGGTCGTCCGAGCTGGCGGCCCAACTCGGCTTTGACCTGGACCTGCTCGCGCCGCTATACCCTTCGGAAAGCACGGCTCCCCTCACGGCGGGCGCGGCTGAAACGCTGGGCTTGCCAGCCGGTGTGCCGGTGGCCCTGGGCGGGCTGGATGGAGCCATGACCTCGCTGGGGGTGGGGGCTGTTGAGGTGGGCGACTGCTTTGACGCGAGCGGCACCTCGGAAATGGTGGCCGTTTGCCTGGATCGCCCGCTGGCCTGCCCGGAACTGTTGGGGCGCTGGCATGTGGTCCCCGACCGCTGGACGCTGATCGGGGCCATGACGACATCGGGGGCCTGCTTGCAATGGCTCCACGATGAGGTTTATGCGCCTGGGGCAGAGTCGGCCACCTCGTATGATGCGATGCTGGCAGAGGCCAGCGCCGCGCCGCCCGGCGCGCATGGCGTCGTCTTTTTGCCGCACCTCATGGGCGAGCGCGCGCCCATTTGGGACCCGTATGCGCGAGGCGTCTTTTTCGGGCTGACCAGAAGCACGACGCGGGGCGATATGGCGCGGGCCATCATCGAAGGGACGGCGTATGCTGTGCGCCATCTGTTGGAGCTGATTCAGGAGCGTAGCGGCGTCGAACTGCGCCGTATCGTGATGGTTGGCGGGGCGGCCCGCAATCCCCTCTGGCGGCAGGTGCGCGCCGATGTATGGGGGTTACAGGTGGTGGCGTCGCCTGTGGCGGAGGCCGCTGCGCTGGGCGCGGCGCTGACCGCCGGGGTGGGCGCGGGGCTGTACGCGGATTATGCCGCCGCTGCTGGGCGTTGCGCTGCCCAAGGCGGAGAGGTGAGCTTGCCCAACCCTGCCCATGCGGCGGTCTATGATCACGGCTATGCTGTCTATCGGCGGCTCTACCCCGCGCTGGCCGAGACGATGCGGCTGGCTGCTACTCGGTAAATGTTCGGATTTGGGAGTTACCAAAAGGGCGGTTGAAACCGCGGCAACCAATTGCATCGCCAGCTTGCTGGCGCGTCCACCTTCGTGGACTACAGTCGCCCCTTCGGCGACTGACTCCTTAGCCTGCGAAGGCAGGCTTTGCACTCGTTGGTGCAGTTTCAACTGCCAATGTGCTGCCACTTCCTCTTCCTCCCCTTGACGGACTCGACAATAGGGCTATCATCTAGACGATGTGTCAGGGCATAGGCCACCGTCCCACACTGGCGGACGCGGCTATTCCTCTATGATCCTCGCTATGCTTTCACCCTTCCTTGAGCGTTACCCCGGCGTTGCTACCTGTGGCCTGATGCCCCGAACGCAGGTCAGATGGATGGATGAGGAAGGGTGGCGTAATGGTCAGTCATTGGTGTGTGGTACAGACCAAAGCATACAACGAGGAGCAGGCGGCGGCGGCGTTGGCGGGCAAGGGGCTGGCGGTGTACCTGCCGCGAGTCAAGACCCGGCGGGTCAACCCGCGTGCGCGGCCGATGGTGCCGCTGTTCCCCGGTTATCTGTTCGTGCACCTGAATTTCGATCTGGTAGCAATCTCTGCCATCAATTGGGCGCCGGGCGTGGTGCGCCTGGTGGATTTTGGCGATGGGCCGGTGGTGGTCCCCGATGAGGTCATTGAGCATGTCAAGCGCCGGGTGGCCGAGACGCAGGCGAACGGCGAGTGTGGCATGGAAGTGCTGCGGCGGG
>JAAYXX010000479.1 GCA_012515695.1 Chloroflexota bacterium | reverse complement strand
CTTTCTCCCGGGGGGAGAAGGCGGTAAGCGCGGCAATATGCCACCGGCATACATGCCGCCCTCGCCCCCTGGGAGAGTGCGGCATGCATGCCGGGCGGCTGGGTACAGCCGGGGGTGAGGGTGGTGAGGCGGATCTGCTGGCTGTGACAATCAAATGTTAGCGCCATTGGCCAAGGATGGCGGCCAGAGCGCGGCATGTATGCCGCGGCAGGAATGCCGCGGCTAGCGCTCGCGGTCCGCTTCGACCTTTTCCACGGCTCGCTTGAGTATGCGGTAATAGTCCAGGTCGCGGGGCACGGTGGTGTTGGGGAAAATCGCCTGCGCCTCGCGGGCAATCTCGCGTTCGGAATAGCGCCGCGACAGGTGCACCAGGAACAGGTGGCCCACGTTGGCAGTGGCGGCCAGCTCGGCGGCCTGAGCTGCTGTGAGATGCCCGAACCGCTCGGCCATTTCGGCCTCGTAGGAAGCATAGGTGGCCTCGATCATCAGCGCGTCGGCGTCCTGGCAATACTCGACGATATCGTCTGTGCGGCCCGCATCCCCCACGAGGGCCAGCTTGACGCCGCGCTCTTCTTCGCCCAACACCTGTTCCGGCTGGATGACCGTGCCATCTGACAGGGTGATGGGCTGGCCCTGCACCAGCTTGCGCCGCTCCGGGCCGCGTGGCACGCCCAGTTTCTCCGCTTTATCCGCCAGGAAGGGCCGCCGACTCTTTTCCTCGAACAGATAGCCAAAGCACCCCGGCCCGCGATGGGTTACGGGAAAGGCCGAGATGGACATGGTGTCATCCTGCCAGATGACGCCAGGGTGGACGGTGACAAACTCGATTTCCATGTCCACTTCGCCGCCGCGCAGCACCACTTTCATCAGGTCTTCTACCCGTTGCAGCGCCCAATACCCGCCGTAAATGGTCAGCTTGGTCATGGACTCCCACCGGGAGAAGGTCGAGACGACCCCGCCCAGCCCCAGGATGTGATCCAGGTGGCCGTGGGTCAGCAGCACCTTGTCCAGCTTGCGAAAGCCCAGGCCGCTACGCAAAAGCTGTCGCTGCGTGCCTTCACCGCAGTCTACCAGAAAGCGCTGGTCGCGGTACATCACCAGGCTCGATGACAAGCCGCGATCTACAGACGGCGCAGAGGCCGAGGTTCCCAGAAACACGATCTCGAACATCCTAATCAATCACCCTTCTTCCAGTCATTTGCCCAGCCTCTCCAGGGGCGCGGGCATAAATGGCCGGGATGTATTTGCGGTAGAGCGCCAGATTCCAATTGGGCGCGTGCGCTCGACGATAGGCGCGCATCGCGTCCAGGTCCAGGTCGGCGATCACCACCTCTTCGCTATCACCCGTTGCGGCCTGGGCCAAGACCCCGTCCCCTTTCGGCGTGAGCGCCAGAGGGGCATAGACGCCGCTGCGCCCGCCGAACTCTTGTCCCAGAATATGCCCCACCATGCAAGCCTGCACGCCATAGGCAGGGCTTTCTTGCACACGGCCCCACACGCCCCGCGCCTGCGCCCAAAAGTTGTAGCGGGCTGCGTCGGCGGCAGGGTCTATGATGATCTCCGCGCCCTGCAACCAGGCCACGCGAATCGGCTCGAAATAGGTATGGTCCATGCAAATGGGGGCGGCCAGCGCGCCCACTGGCGTCTCGACCACCTGAATGGTGTCGTCGTGAGACAGCCCCCAGACGGCTTCGGTGGGGAACAGGTGTGTTTTGCGCTGCGTCATCCGCAGGCGACCATCGGGGCTGTATAGATGCGCCTCTTTGTAGACGCGCCCCTGAGCGTCGCGAGTAATGGTGCTTCCGGCCAGAATGTGCGCGCCAAACGAGCGCGCCAGCGTGGCGAATGTGGTAGAATAGACGCGCTGGGCCGCTGGAGCCAGCAGGCGAAACAGCGCCAACACCGGCGCCTGCCCGCTGGTAACGTTCTCCGCCGCGCTGCCCTGCCCTCCGCCTGAGACAATCCGTTCCAGCCCCGGTATCAGCCCCGCCAGCGGATAGTTACCCGTGTCCTCCGGGAACACGACCAACTGTGCGCCATCGCTTACCGCCTGATGGACCAGTCGGTAGATATGCGCGACGTAATCCCTGGCCCGGCTGAACAGCCGTCCCTCCAACTGCACCACGGCCACGCGCACGCGATGACCGTCTGGCGGGGGCGCGGGCGTGTAACGCTCGCGCTGCAACTGTCGCTGAATGGCGGCGGGATTGACCCGCGTCAGCAGCAGCTTGCTCCCCAGCGCCGTCAGCGCCCGTTCCAGGGATTGCATCTATTCCCCCTGTCTTTCGTACAGGCCGGGGAGATAGCGGCGGTACATCTCCTGGTTGAGCATGGCATAGATGGGGTAATGGTCCACCGCTGCTTGTAGGGCGGCGAAATCCAGGTCGGCCACGACCAGCGCCTCCCCTTCGTCCGCGTCCGCCTGGGCCAGCATGCCGCTCTTGTCGTCCGTCATCTCGCAGACGGCATAAACGGCGGCCCGCCCGCGATAGCCGCCCCCGGCCAGGTCGCTTTCCAGGCCAAACACCTGATTCGCCTGCACCTCGCGCCACAGCCGCGCCATCCACTCGGCCCGGCTCGCGCTTGCGTCCGCGCTGCGCCATGCCCCCTGATGGACGAGCACGTTCGCGCCCATTAGCCCCAGGATGCGCCCCACTTCGGGATAGCGCACGTCCGCGCCGAGCAACAGCCCCAGCCGCGCCACGGGGGTCTCGATGACCGTCAGGCTATCCCCGGCGACCAGTTCCAGCCCGCGCTCGGCATCGGCGAGATGGGTTTGCTGCTGCCAGCCCATCACTCGGCCATCCGGCGCAATCACTGGCGTAGAGTGGTAAAGCTGGCCCTGCGCGTCTATCTCTGGCAGGGAGCCGCCCACCAGCCACAGGCCGCTTTCACGCGCCGCCCGGCAATAGCCCGCCAACACTGCGCCCGCCACCTCGCGGCAAGCCGCGCGCAGCTCGGCTGGGCCAACTCCCTGAGCGCGCAACGCCTCCAGGCCAAACGGTGCGTCTTCCGCCAGCCCCAAGGCCATGCCCACCGGCGACCAACCCCACAGCGCCGGAAGGACCGCCAGGGCCGCCCCTTGTTGCGCGGCGAGCGCGGCCACACGCAGCCCGCGCTGCTCTAGCTCCCCCGCCGACATCCAGCGCGGTTCTGCCTGCCACGCGGCTGCCCGCGTATTATATAGCCCCTGTGCGTGTTGCCCTTGTGCCTGCGAATGTGTCATCGTGGTAGAAATAGTTGAGGAGACAGCCATGCCACGGACCGTCTCCTCACAGGGTTTCCACCGGTCAGAGCAGGTGTCCGCCGGTAACGTTGCCCTATGGGTAAGGGCTACAGGTCCTTACCCATAGGGATGATGGTGCTCATTTCCTGATAACCCAGTCGCTCGTACAGGCGCTTGGCGTCCGGGTTGTTGCGCCGAATCAGCAGGTTGACCTTCAGGCAACCCTTGGCTTTCAGGCGAGCCTCGACTTCGAGCAGCAGCGCCGTGCCGATTCCCTGGTTGCGATATTCCTCCGCTACGGCAAAGTGATGGAGCCATCCTCGCCGTCCATCCCAGGCCCCCATGATCACGCCGACCACCTGCCCTGCCTCCTCAGCCACCAAAAACAGGTCTGGGTCGCGGGTCAGCTTTTTCTCCACTTCCTCCGGCTGATCCGAGGGGCGCAGCGCCACGCCTGGCCCGGCGTGTTCCCACAAGGCATACACTGCCGGGTAATCTGCCATAGTGAACTCGCGTATCTGCAAAGTCGTTCTCCGCTAGTGAGTTCGCCCGGAAAGCTCATTCTTCCAGGCCGACGACGGCTTTCCAGGGGCCGTGAATCCCGGCCTCGGTTACGCCATAGTAGATATGCGCGTCGCCATTGGTCCCCCGCTGCACCAGATCATAATGCGGGTGACCGGCGCGAAAATACTTGTGCCACAGGCCCAGGTCGCCCTGCCAGTTGACCTTGTCTTCCTGGAAGGTCTTTTTCTCTTTGAGGGCGATAGCATAGCGCCACAACCGGCGGGCCGAAGCGCGGCTGACGTTGCGTACCTCGTTCCCGTCGCGCAGGTCGCGCATGGTGTGATAGATCACGCCTTGCCGCTCTTCCGACTCGACGATCTCGACGCCCGTTCTAGGAGGCTCTGCGGCCAGGGTTTCCGGCTGGGCCCGCTCCGGCGCTTCTGGCTGCGCTTCCTCTACCGGCGCGGGCATTGCCTCGGCCATTTCGGCCGTCTCGGCCATTTCGGCTTGCTCTGGCATCTCGGTAACTCGCGCTACAGGCGCCAGGCCACCCTCCTGCTCCATGCGCCTGATCAGCGCCACGATCTCGTCACGCATTGCCAGGCTGGTTTCCGCTTCCTGCCGCAGATAGATTTTAGAGCCTTCGAGAACGTAGGGGATGTCCTCCCCTTTGGGAACGACTATGCGCACGACGTTCTTGCCGTGCGACTTGAGCACGCTGATGTTAATGTCCAGCGGCGGAGTAACCAGCCGCTCTGTTTCGTCGCGCAATTCGGCGATAGCCTCGTCGGGCTTTTCCACTCCCCGGATTGGGACTTTGGGGTTCGAGTTTACCCCCACGTACACCGTGCCGCCGTTGGTGTTGGCAAAGGCCACCACATCGCGCACGATGGCGTGCAGCCGCCCGCCCCGGCGGGTCATCTGCTCGTGAAAGCTCTGCACGATGGTCGGGCCTTCTTTGCGCGCCGCCTCTACATAGTCAAAAGGCTCTGCCATGCGGCGATAGGGGCGCGTCCGCGCAAAGTCGTTACTGGCAAACACCGCCGCCAGGGCATCAAAGCTCACCTCTGGCAGCAGCACCTCCGTCTTGCGCTCGCCGATGCCCAGCGTGTTCTTGTTGCCGGTGATACGGTGAGCGTCAGACCCCTGGATGCAGTGCATCCGACGGGGGTATTGTGGCTTGGAGCCGTTAAAGAACGAAGCCGTCGTGCGCCGCCGCTTGCTCTCCAAATCCGTGACTTCCAGGGCGTCCAGGTTTGGGTCCTGCGTATAGGCGATGCGCGTCTGCCCGCCCAAGTCCAGCCCGAACATGGCGACGCCGTGGCTGGTGTTGGCGTGCGCGGCGATCACCAGCGCGCCCGCGTCTCCCAGCACGCGATACGCCGTCAGCACGTCGGACGTGGGACCAACTTCGGTCTCTCCCTTATCCAGGAACTCGAACGGGACGTTCAACCGGAGCAGTATGTGCTCGATGGTACGAATCTGGGTTTCGCTGTCAAAGATCGCCAGGACGTGAAAGCCAAAAGTGGCCGTTAGTTCAACCCCCGGCAGCACGAGTATCTTGTTCAGCAGCCGCCGGTATTCTTCTAGCTTTTCCTGTTCCTCTGGCTTGAGGCGACCACTTGCCTCCCATCGTTCGAGATCATTGATCTCTTGCCTCATGGCCGCATAACCGGCCACGGTGTTGTGATCTGTAAAGGCCAGGATGTCGAGTCCTTCGCTCTCGGCCTTGCGCAATATGTCTAAATAGGTGGCGTCGGGTTCCTGCCAATCTTTCGAGCCGGGTGTATGCACATGGAGATCAACGCGACGCCACTCCATCTTCTCCTTACTTACCTGGCTCCCTCTGTTCCTTCTCGATCTGGACACTTTCACTACCTTCCGAGTTTCCGAAGGCCGCTTCAAAGACCTGCTCCACTCGGTCAACGAGGATGAATTTCATCTCGCTTTTGACGTCTTCGGGTAATTCATCTAAATCCTTTTCGTTGCGTCGGGGCAAGCTAACGATTTTCAGCCCCGCGCGGTGGGCCGCCAACACTTTTTCCTTAATCCCACCTACTGGCAACACCTGACCTCGTAACGTAATCTCACCGGTCATGCCCAATTCGCTGTTCACAGGCTCTCCCTTCATAAGCGAAGCGAGAGCGGTGGCCATCGCTACACCTGCGGAGGGGCCGTCTTTGGGAATTGCCCCCGCCGGAACATGGAGATGAATATCCAGGTTGGCAAAGCTCTCCTCGTCTATGCCAAGTTCCTTTGCATTGGAGCGCACATAACTGAGTGCCGCCTGCGCTGACTCGCGCATCACATCTCCCAACTGTCCCGTAATGGTAAATCCCTTGTTGCCTTTCATCTTGGTAGCTTCGATAAAAAGGATGTCTCCGCCGGTGGGGGTCCAGGCCAGGCCAGTAACTACACCTGGCACCTGGGTCCGTTCGGCGGCCTCGTAAAAGTAACTCGGCTTGCCAAGATAATCCACAGCCACCTGTTCGGTAACCATGACCGGCTCTGTAGCACCTTCAGCCACTTGAGCTGCTACTTTGCGGCAGATGGTGCCGATCTGTCGTTCCAACTCGCGCACACCCGCCTCGCGGGTGTACTCTCGGATGATGCGCTGGAGGGCAGCGTCCTCAAAAGCGATTTCTTCCGGCTTGAGACCATTCTCGCGAATTTGTCGCGGAATCAAATACCCCTTGGCAATGGAGAGCTTTTCATCTTCCGTGTAACCCGAAAGCTGTAATACCTCCATCCGATCTCTCAGTGGAGCAGGGATCGTGTCCAATACGTTGGCGGTCGTAACGAACATCACCTGTGAAAGATCAAAGGGTACATCCAGGTAATGGTCTCGGAACTCGCGGTTTTGCTCCGGGTCCAGCACTTCTAACAGGGCCGAAGCCGGGTCTCCGCGAAAGTCTGCGCCGATTTTGTCTACTTCATCCAGCATAAATACCGGGTTGCGGGTGCCCACTCGTCGAATGGCCTGGATGATCCGTCCGGGCATTGCCCCGATATATGTGCGTCGGTGGCCCCGAATTTCTGCTTCGTCGTGCACTCCTCCCAGAGATTGCCGGATGAACTCGCGTCCCAGCGCACGCGCAATAGACCGCCCGAGGGACGTTTTTCCCACGCCAGGCGGCCCCACAAAACACAGAATCACACCTTCTCGTTCGCGCCTGATATAGTCTGTCGGCTCGTTCTCCTCTGCTTCTGCCAGATACCGTTCCTGGCGCAACTTGCGCACGGCCAGATACTCGATGATGCGGTCTTTGATCTGCTTCAGGTCATAGTGGTCTTCATCGAGCACACGGCGCGCGTCGGCGATATTATAGTTGTCTTCGGTCGTAACCTGCCAGGGCAAATCTGTCAGCCAGTCCAGGTAGGTATGGATGACCGAATACTCGGCTGCTGCCGCGGGCAGCTTGCTCATGCGATCCAGCTCGCGCAGGGCCTCTTTTTTGGCCTCTTCCGGCATGCCAATGGATTCGATCTTTTGCCGTAGCTCCTGAATCTCGGCAGCCTGCTCGTCTTCTTCGCCCAGTTCCCGCTGGATGGCCTTCATCTGCTCGCGCAGGAAATACTCGCGCTGCACCTGCTCGATGCCCGATTGAGCGTCGGATTTGATCTTGTTGCCCAATTCGAGCACTTCGACTTCGCGGGTGAGCACGCCCAACAGCATACGCAACTTGTCGGCGACGCTATCCAGCTCCAGAATTTGCTGACGGGTCGTCATCTCCATGCGCGTGCTGGTAGCGATGAGGTAGGCGAGTTGGCGGGGATCATCCGTCTCCAGGGCGCTGGTAATGACATCCTCTGGCAG
>JAAYXX010000478.1 GCA_012515695.1 Chloroflexota bacterium | reverse complement strand
GAGTCAACATAGCCACAGAAAGGGGTGAATTCCCTGGCAATAATCGGCAGGGCGCGAAAAATCGTATCAGGCTCGTCGATCAACATCGTCGTGTGAGCGGTCCACTGAAAGCTGTCTCCAAATTCCTCTTTGAGCTTGAGCAGCCTGGGATTCGCGTCGGGGGCGACAAACAGGACCCTTGAGCCGCCGAAAATACCGAGATGGCTGAATGATACCCGGAAGCTGTCGGTGCTGCGGCAAACGCGAGGGAGGCTGGCTTTTAGCTCATCCTCCATTGAAACGTCGAAAGAACCAAGGGTGATATGGTGCGGGATATCAGGCGTCTGCGTGCCGATGTAACCTTTATCAACAAGACGCTGGCGAAGCGTAGATAGCCTGGTTTCGGTTTCCTCGTCATATCCGGCCAGCACGTACAAGCGTTTGTCCATTATCGTTTATCGTTCCCCGCAAAAATGCTCCGGCCTAACCTGTCCGGAAGCAAGCCCGAACTAGGCAAACAACGATAACAATCTTGAGCAAAGCCTTTCCATATAAGCCACGCCCAGGATCTGCTTTGCTCTCAATTCATTCAACACACGATAGGCCATCTCGAATTCTTGCCTGGTAATATTCCCCTGATCCAGCGCGTCTTTTATCTCGTCCTCATCCAGGACACGGATTTTTCCGTCAGGCATCAATGCGGCGTCAAGATACAAATCATCGCAGTACGGACGTCCTTCTTCATCTACCGCGTTTTTTCTTGTGATATCAACATACCACTCTACTATATTACCGCTGTCATCATAGATTGCGGACAGATACCAGTGTTCATCATCAGGAAGGTAATTTAGCTCGCTGTATCCATTATTATAAAGGTATATCTCACCCACAACAAAGGGACGATTTACTTCACCAACTCGCACAAGCGACACATAGCCTTTGATATCCTGATCATCAACCCTGCATGTTTCAGACTGAAAAGTCTTGATATAATCTTTGTACACGCCGCCAAGATACTTGCGTCTTTCCAAGATCATGCCCTCCTGAAAATGCAGGTGACTCTACTAGATAACAAAAACCCACCATCAATCGATGCTATCCATTGATGGTGGGTTCTTTGGCGGAGGGGGTGGGATTCGAACCCACGGTGACGCAAGCGCCACAACGGTTTTCGAGACCGCCCCGATCAGCCTCTCCGGCACCCCTCCGAGGGATATGCTTTACTCTTGTTCTTGGCGCAGGCCGCCGAAAAACTCTTGCATCAGCGTCTGCACGTCGTCGGCCAACACCCCCGCCACCACTTGCAGGCGGTGGTTCAACCAGGGAGAGCGCACAATGTCGTACAACGAACCCGCCGCCCCGGTTTTCGGGTCTCGCACACCAAACACGAGCCGCTCCACACGAGCGTTCACCAGCGCCCCGGCGCACATGGTACACGGTTCCAACGTGCAATACAACGTCGTCCCCGCCAGCCGCCAGCGCCCTAGCGTAGCCGCTGCCTCGCGCAAAGCGAGGATTTCGGCGTGCGCTGTGGGGTCGCGCAAGGTCTCCTTGCGATTGTGCCCCCGGCCAACAATGCGCTCTTGCCAGACCACAACGGCCCCCACGGGGATTTCCCCCTCCGCGGCGGCCAAGCGGGCCTCTGCAAGCGCCTCTTGCATCCACTGCTCGTGATTCATACGTCACGAATTATAGCACAGGTATGTCAAGATGCCAAGTGAGCGAGTAAACGCATATGACATATGAGAACAGCAGCGCGCTCGCATCCTTGACATGCCCCTGGCCCGCGCTATACTGCCCGCGTCCCTGAGGGGCTACCGGGTAGCACCCTCAAATCATGGACAGGAGGGAGGTGCATTCCGATGAGAGCCGCGAATCATTCGCACGGTTGCATGCACGGAATGCACCTGAGAGGGCGCGGGTAGCCAGCCGGTTCCCATCGTCCGGGTCATCGTCGGCCACGGGTGCATTCTGCCCGTGGCTTTTTGGTGTCTCCTGTTTTGCTATGACGAAAGGAAACCGCTTTGCATTCTCTACGCACATGGAAAAAGCCCGGCGCGTTCGCCATCTACCTGACCCTGTCCGGCGGCAGCGCGCTGTTCATGAGCCTGATCTTTACGGTGAACGTGCTATACCATACCACTGTCGTCCAGTTGTCGCCGCTTCAGTTGGTGCTGGTGGGGACCATTCTAGAGGGGACGGTATTTCTGGGGGAAATCCCCACGGGCCTGCTGGCCGACCTGAAGAGCCGCCGCCTGTCGGTAATCATCGGCTATGCGCTGATGGGCGTGGGCTTTTGCATCGAAGGGTCGTGGCCGATATTCTGGGGCGTGGCCCTCAGCCAGGTGTTATGGGGACTGGGCTACACCTTTACCAGCGGCGCAACCGAGGCCTGGATCGTGGACGAGTTGGGCGAGGAGCGGGCAGGAGAGGCGTTTATGCGCGGCTCGCAGGCCGGTCAGATCGGCGGGCTGCTGGGCATCCCCGCGAGCGCGGCGCTGGCCCACGTTGGGCTGACGCTCCCCATCCTGCTAGGCGGCGTGCTGATGATCGGGCTGGCCCTATATCTGGCGGCATACATGCCGGAGGACGGCTTTCGCCCGACGCCTGCCAAGGACCGCACCACCTGGCAGTCGATGGCGAAAACGCTGGGCGACGCCCGGCGCATGGTGGGGCGGCAGCCACTTCTAGGGATCATGCTGGGCATTGGCCTGTTCTACGGCCTGTATAGCGAGGGGGTAGACCGCCTTTGGACGCTCCACGTGCTGGACATCGGTCTGCCCGCGCTGGGCGCGTTGCAGCCGGTGACGTGGTTCGCCCTGATCAAGATCGTGGGCCAGTTTATCAGCCTGGGGGCCACCGAGTTGGCCCGGCGGCGGGTAGATACCCGACATCCGGAGGTGATGAGCCGCGTGCTATTGCTGGCTGCTGGGCTGATCGTCTGCTCCCTGGTGGGCCTGGGCCTGGCACGCTCGATCTGGGTAGCTCTGGCGCTGCTGTGGGGCATTGGCGCATTGCGCAGCATTACCGGGCCGCTTTATGGCGCGTGGTTCAACGCGCACATCGACGACCCGCAGGTGCGCGCCACCATGTTCTCGGCAAGCTCGCAGGTAGATTCCATCGGCCAGGTGGGGGGCGGGTCGCTCATCGGCGCAGTGGGCGATTTGGTGTCGGTGCGGGCGGCGCTGGCTACGTCGGCGCTGCTGCTGGCGCCGGTGCTGCCGCTATATGGCGCAGTCCAGCGGCGGTTAGCGCGGCTGGTTGCAACGACCACACCTGGAACTCGGGGTCCCAGGCCGGGAAAAGGCAAAGCTCGTTGATAACGATTAACAAACCCGACGTGCCATCGCGTAGGCAGTTGAAGCTGCACCAACCAGTGCAATCGCCATACATGGCGCTGCCGCCCTTCGGCGGCTGCAGATCAGCCCACGAAGGTGGGCGCGCCATGTATGGCCGCGCCAGCAAGCTGGCGACGCAAAGGTTGCTGCGGTTTTAACCGCCCATCCTATTGGCTGTTACCAAACTATTTTGTGAAAACCCGTAAGCGGGCTGGATGCACCCTAATTTTCTTTAATCTATCCTTTTAGCTGATAGCCCCATACTGAAAGCACAGGGCATGGGACATAGCCAGGGTATACAAAAGCGGGCGCTGTGTGCTCTACAGCGCCCGCTGATTTGCCT
>JAAYXX010000477.1 GCA_012515695.1 Chloroflexota bacterium | reverse complement strand
GGCCATACACGCCGGTGACCAGTACCTTTGTAGGCATAAGCTAACCTCCAGGATGTTGTATAGATGAAGCATCAAGGGCTGGAAGCAGGCTCCCCTAGTTTATCCAGACCATTTTGGTGTTCACGAACTCGTGAATGCCATCCTTGCCCAGCTCGCGGCCAATGCCCGACAGCTTGACCCCCCCGAAAGGCAGGCGGGGATCGCTGGCAACCATTTCGTTGACGAACACGCAGCCAGCCTGTAGGCCTGCAATGAACTGCTCTTGCTCGGCAGGGTCGTTTGTCCACACACTGGCCCCCAGGCCGAAGCTTGTATCATTCGCCAGAGCCAGGGCCTCCGCTACGGAACCCACGCGGAACAACGCAGCCACCGGTCCAAAGGTCTCTTCGCGATAGGCCGCGCTATTGCGGGGGACATCGGTGAGCACGGTAGGCGCATAGTAGTTTCCCGGACGATCCAGGCGGTGGCCGCCCAACCGCAAGCGCGCGCCCTGGGAGATGCTGGCCTGTACCTGCTCGTCGAGTTCCTGAAGAATAGCGGGAGTAGCCAGCGGGCCGATCTGCGTTTCGGGATCGAGGGGGTCGCCGATCTCTAGTTCCGCCATGCGCTGGATAAATCCCTGTTCAAACTCGTTCGCCACCGACTCGTGGATGATGAAACGCTTGGCCGCGATGCACGACTGCCCGGTGTTGACCGTGCGCGCCTGGACGCCCACGCGAATCGCCTGGGCGAGGTCGGCGCTGGGCATGACGATAAAGGGATCGCTGCCGCCCAGTTCCAGCACGACCTTCTTGATCTCTCGTCCGGCGAGCGCGGCCACTTGAGCCCCTGCTGGTGTGCTGCCCGTTAGCGCAACGGCGCGCACGATGGGGTTGGCGATGATCTCGGCCACCTGGTCAGCGCCGATTAACAGAGTTTGCACCACCCCTGTGGGGAACTCGGCGCGCCGGAAGCACTCCTCAATAGCCAGGGCGCATCCTGGAACGTTGGAGGCGTGTTTGAGCAAGGCCACATTGCCAGCCATAAGCGCAGGCGCGGCAAAGCGAAAGAACTGCCAGAACGGAAAATTCCACGGCATGATCGCCAGCAGCACACCTAGCGGGTCGTAGCGCACATAGCTGCGTGTGGCTTCTGTTGCCACCTCTTGCTCGCGCAGGTATTCGGCGGCGTGATCGGCCATGTGATGGCAGGCAAAGGCGCATTTCCGCACCTCGGCGATGGCTGGTGTAATTGGCTTGCCCATTTCCAGGCTGATCTGCCGTGCCCACTCGCTCGCGTCTTCCTCCAAAACGCGGCCCACTCGGTGCATGAACTCGGCCCGCTGCTCGATAGGGAAACTGGCCCACAGGTCAGCGACTCGCTCCGCGAGTTGCACCTTGGCCTGTATCGCTGCGGCGTCCAAGGGGTCAAAAGTACCCAGTAACTCGCCATTTGCAGGATTCACTGAACGAATGCTCATGGTTTCCTCCTAGACTTGCTTGCCCCATCGGTGTGCATGTTGCCGATCAGGCAATATCTCCACGGTGTCTTCTGATCTTGGGGGATATCGGGCATCGTTGGGTGGTTGTCTCCCTCGTCGCCCATGCGTCCAGCAACTTGGCATGGGCCGGAGGAGCAACTACTCGGTTGGTGGCAAACGAAAAGGCTGGCACCTCCTTTACATAGCGAAGGAGGCCCCAGCCTGTACCAAGCTGCGCCATTAGCCTCTCCTTCGCAAAGGTGGCAGGCATGGCCGTTTCCCGCCATACCCTATCGTCCAGCGTCCATAGGGGGCCTTGCTCGACCGCCCTTTAGGCACGCATGGTTCGGAGAAGGAACTATTCAACTGGGCAGCGATTATACCGGCCTTCTGTGCTCGCTGCAAGCGCCTGTCGCTTTCCGGCTGAGGGGCGTTGAAAAACGCGTGAATCGGTCCACTGGCGATTTTACCCTTGTGGATGGCACTCGGGATTTCGAATTCGGGCCCTACCCTTTGCCGATGTTTCTGGCTACAATTGAGGCGGTTCACGTACGCGCAGTTGTGCCTCTGATTAACCCTGGCGTTTGTGGTGAGCAGAGACTCGATACATTATGGAGAGACAAAGCACATGAAAATCTGGATGGATGTAATGCGCGAGTTGGAATACCTGTTGGGGGATTACGATCCCATTTTGGATGCGTGGG